>CAYNGS010000766.1:0-461 GCA_964396625.1 uncultured Flavipsychrobacter sp. | reverse complement strand
CGGAATTAAAAAAAGTTTACAAAAGTTTTGGTGATAAGGTAATACTGAAGGGGTTTGACTATACGTTCAAAAAAGGAGAACGCATTGGCATCATCGGCCAGAATGGCGCCGGAAAGAGCACATTCCTGCAAATGCTCCAGGGGTTGGAACCACAGGACAGCGGCAAAATAAATATAGGCGATACGGTTGTTTTCGGAAATTTTTCTCAGCAAGGGCTGGAGATAAAGGAAGACATGCGCCTGATAGAATTTGTAAAGAACATTGCGGAAAATTTTCCACTGGCCGACGGCAGTACGTTAAGCGCGTCGCAGTTTCTCACTTTGTTCCTTTTTCCGCCTGAGCAGCAGTATACCTACATATCCAAGCTAAGCGGCGGCGAAAAGAAACGGCTTCAATTGCTCGCGATACTGTTTCGCAATCCTAACTTCCTGATACTCGATGAGCCCACCAATGATCTCGAC
>CAYNGS010000765.1:0-1820 GCA_964396625.1 uncultured Flavipsychrobacter sp. | reverse complement strand
GCATTATGTCCGTACCACCACTGTACCAGTGCATCCTGCACGCCTGCATACCAGGAGTAAGATTTCATCATGCTGAACGGCAACTCCATTGAGTTTACAATATGCAGCATTGCAACGGTTACAAATGTGGCTATGTAAAACCATATGGCTACATAAAGATGCCTTTCGCGGCGTTTAAGTATCGTACCAAACATATTGATACCGAATGTTACCCAGATCAGTGCGATAAGAATATCTATCGGCCATTCCAGCTCGGCATATTCCTTGCCCGACGTATAGCCCGACAACAGCGTGACCGCAGCCAGCACTATGATCAGCTGCCAGCCCCAGAAGTGTATCTTGCTGAGCGCATCGCTAAACATGCGCGCCTTACAAAGGCGCTGCAGCGAATAGTACACACCCATAAAAATACCGTTACCCACGAATGCGAAAATGACCGCATTGGTATGCACCGGTCTCACCCTGCCAAAGGTTGTCTGCGCTATACCGAGGTTCAACGCCGGGTATACGAGCTGAAACGCGGCGAGTATGCCCGCGAGCATACCAACAATACCCCAGATAATAGTTGCGTACGCAAACCACTTTACGATCCGGTTGTCGTAAAAGAATTTATCAGTTTGTACTGATACCGTTGGATTTGTCTGATCGAAAGAATTACTCATATTGTTCTTTTAACTTTGATTATTTATAAATTTCCCTTTGAAATTCATCATCATACAACATTCTAAGCGAAGAGCCTTTTTTGTCTTCATACTGGTCAGTCTTTACGCTCCATATGAACGCCGCGAGAAAAAACCCTGCTACGGCAATACTTATCGATACTAAAAGGAAGAGTGCACTCATAACTGTATATTTTATAAAAACAAAACTAACTCCGCACAAAAAAGTATTCTATGACAATGCTCAACGAAAAAGCTGATTATGGTCAGTCTGGTTCAATAATCGTTTTTTAATGACAGCCCTAGCCTCCGGGCCATAAGACTGCTCATTCCACTGGTAATTATCACGATGGTCAGGGTACTGCAGGGCATAAGGATAGCTGCCACCATTGGGCGCAGCAAGCCTTGCATGGCAAAATACAGGCCGGCAATGTTGTAGATAATAGAGATAACAAAACTAAATCCGATGATTCCCTTTGAAGCCCGCGCCAGTCGCAGCACAGATGGCAGCAGACCAAACTTTTTCGCATCGAGTATTGCATCGCACGATGGCGTGAAATTGTTTATGTCATCTGCCAGCGTTATACCCACATTACTTTGCTGCAACGCTCCTGCATCGTTCAGGCCATCGCCTATCATCATCACCCTGCTGCCGCGCTGCTGCAACGTCTCTATATAGTGCAGCTTATCGATGGGCTTTTGCTCAAACAGCAATTCGTTCCTGCTGCCAAACAGTTCCCCGAGTACGGCCTTCTGCTTGTTGTTGTCGCCAGATAGAAGAGATAATCCATAACTGTGGCTGAGCGTCGGAATGATCCTGGGTATGGAGTCGCGCAACACCGGCAAAACACAGAACGACGTAACCTTATCGTTTATGCGTACATACACAGCGGACTTATCCTGCTGCGGCGCACCATCCTGCAGGCCAATAAACCCGGCCGACCCTACGAGTAGCCGGTTGCCATTTACAATTGCCTCTAACCCCTTACCATGGATCTCCCTCCATTCCGTCGGTACTACCCTGTCCCTAACCCCGATCGATGCAGCCAGCGCCTTGCTGTAAGGGTGCTTGCTGGGCAGCACCACCGAATACACCATGTCCTTTTCAGCCTCGGTAAGCACCTGCCCCGATAATATGGTTTGATTGCCGCCGGCCTGTGT
>CAYNGS010000764.1:0-1836 GCA_964396625.1 uncultured Flavipsychrobacter sp. | reverse complement strand
AACTCCTTCTGGCGAAACCAGCTTATTGTAGTCCCAGGCTAGTTGCTGCCTTACCTTCTCAGGGGCAAGCAATGTCGTTATGGTATCATAATCTGCACCGGCAAGGAATACAGGAATGTCTGCCTGAATATCGTCCATCAGGTTCATGAAACTATCGCTAACCCGGCCCTCGATTCGTTTTATATATCCGGGCCAGCTTGTTGCCAGTCTCGCCGTGAGCAGGTCGGCAAATGCCGTGAGATCATCCGGCGCGGCTGGCGCTGTTGTGTCCTTCTGTGAAATGCTTAGCGTTAGTTTGTCAGAAAACCTTGAATCCTGAAAAACCTGCTGCTGCTTATCCAGTCGTTTTTCGTGCGGCAATATCCTTGTGATGTCTTCTTCAAGGTTTATGCGGGAAGCAAAGAAACCAATAAAGAGAAAAGAACAAACGGCGGCGATCCACATTTGCCGCCTGTGCCGCCTGAAGTAATTGTAAATCGCAATAAAAAAGCTATCCATGCCCATAAGTCACACCAAACAATGGCAATATAAAACATTTCCCCTTGGCATCAGAGCGCTAAAGGCTGAATTTGCCTGTGGTTTGCGGGCAATAACATTGTTTGAATTATAAATTAAGCTTAACTGTGTAACTTTACCTTAATGAAGTATGGCTTGACTATATTCTTCCTTGTGCTGGTTGCCAGTGTCGATGCCCAAAAGTTCCATAAATGCTTCGTTTATCAGTACTACGGAACTGACAGTGGCAGCAAGGGGTTGGTGCTGACCCAAACCTTCAATGACCGGGGAAAACTGGTACATGAGGTGTCCAATCATTACATAAATTATGAGACCATCGGCGGGAACAACACCAGCTATGTGCGGGCAGATGGTATCTACGACTATTATTACGAAGATTCCCTGTTAAAGGTCAAACTGCAGATAAATCCGAAGGAACATCACGACAGTGATAAAACATTCTACTACTATAACGCCGACAGGAAGTTGAGCAGGCAAGTGACCCGGCACCACAAACCTGATTCATCAGAAATGTTTTTTGACATTGAGCATAACAGTTGGGTAGTGCTGACACATGATGATACAGTACTACTGTACTATGATAAGAAAGGAAACGTTGAAGAAAAGGACAGCATTCGCAATGATACCACCAAGGAGTATTTTGTTTTTGACGAAAAGAACAGGCTGGTTGAGGACAGGTTTATAAATACCCACAGCCAGTTTGAGTCGTTTCGAGTGAAATATGAGTACAGGGAAAAGGAGTACCGTGCCAGCTTCAGGTATTATAATCATCTCGAGTCGGCCTCGATCTCGGAATACCAACTGGATGATGCAGGCAGGGTAATTGAAGAACGAAACTATTTTCCAAAGTATGAGGATAACGGCATCCCCACCGAACAATACAAGTTGCTGAACAGGACAGTGACGAGGTATGATAAAGCCGGTAGAATTGTGATGCGCATGTTTTACAGGGGGGAGAAGCTGACAACTACGCACGTGTTCGTCTACGAATAGCCCAATACATCAGGCGGGCCGGCCTGGTCGTCGTTTTCGGCAATGGTCGCCTCTACATATTTTGTGATTGTATCGTCGAAATCCTTGTCCATATCAAACAATACCTTAACGGCTATGGGCAATACCGCTATGGTGATACCCCATTCCTTAAGTTTGTCCATATGCAGGTTCAGGCGGGCGGCATCCTTCTCTGTTGTGGCTATTATTTTGTTAGGTACATTCCAGTTCTCATAAGTGGTCTTTATTTCTTCCAGGTCATCGCTCACGTAGTAGTGATGGTCTTTGTAGGAGAGCGTATGCAGGTCGGACGAATTGCTTTTCAGAAAT
>CAYNGS010000763.1:0-1839 GCA_964396625.1 uncultured Flavipsychrobacter sp. | reverse complement strand
GTAACGTTATCTTTCATTATGTTAACCAGTATATCTGAAAACAGGTTGAGTATCTTTTGCAGAAAGAGAAGGTCCCTCACACAGATCTTTGAGCCAAAAAGGAATTTTTTTAATTTGATGAATTTTGCCTGAAGCAGTGCAGATTTATACTTATTCTTTGAGAATAACAGCTTCGCCTGCTGAACGTCAAATCCGCTGTCGGCAAAACAAGAATAAATATACTTGGTTGGCATTTTTTCCTTTAATTGACCAATAGGCGCTAACCTATTTTGGATTTAAAAGTATTGTGTAAAACAAGCCGATGTATGTAAATTATAAATCAATTAACTCTCCAATAACAACAAAAGCTATATAAAAAATAAGGTGCTTTATTAACAAAAGTTCTTGTATAACTTTATTGAAAATTTGTTGTTGCAAACCCAATCTATTGATATTCAATTGCTTAATATTATTCGTGTGTAGCTACGCTCAAATGTTGTAATGGCGCGCATTCTGGGGCATATCAAGTAAATTCCCTTAACAACTCGATAATATCAATACAAACAATATCTTACATAACATAATATATAACATAGTGACATATTCTTAATCTATATCGTTAAAAAATTTTTTCGACCGTTAAGCAATTTTTTTTGGTTTTTCCGATTTTTTTCGTTTCAGAAGAGGAGCCGCTCAGTTGCTGTTAATAATAAGAGAATTTACGGTTTGCCATCAACGGTCAATACAACGCATCGCAGGAGATTGGGGACATTCCCCTATATTTGTTGAGTGAGTTTTTTATACCCCCTTTTTCTCGCCGCAGGAGCGTCTTTGGCCATACCGGTATTGATACACCTGTTTAACCTGCGTAAGTATAAGACGGTATTATTTCCGCATACCAGGTTTCTGAAGAATATCCAGCTGAATTCGAGGAAGCAATCGCAGGTACGCTACAAATGGCTGCTGGCCATGCGCCTTTTGTTTCTGGCTTGCCTGATCCTTGCCTTTGCACAACCTTTTTTCAGTAATAGTCAGAAGCACACAACCGATAACAAGGAGCAGATCATATACATTGACAATAGCTACAGCATGTCGGCCAAGAAGGGAGCACGGAGTGTGCTGGACATTGCCAAAGACGCAGCCGGCAAGCAAGTGAGAAAGTCAGCTCCCGGCAGCCGGTTTATTTTTCTGACCAATGAACGTCCATCCGGCTATCGTTCGGAGCCTGCCGATAAAGTCTACGCCGAAATACTGTCAACGGAAACGACAGCATCGTCGAAAACGGTGAACCAGGTATTGGCGACGGTGCAAAGCATCTTATCGCAGGATGCATCAGGAAAAAATAAAGGCGCTGATGTGTACTATTATTCCGATTTCCAGCAAAGCGCCTTCCCGGCCCGGCCCGATGATGCACTGATGAAAAACGTCACCTTTTTCGGATTGCCGGTGAAGGCGGAAGACCTGCAGGACATCTATATAGATACGGCCTACCTGACCACGCCGGTGCTGCAAACAGGAAAGAACAATTACCTCGTTGTGCACTCGCGCCTTACCGGCAGCGCACCAAAAGAGAACCCTGTTTTGAGCCTCGCCATAAACGGACAGGTAAAAAGTGCCGCATCGCTGAATTTTGCTGAGCGGAAAGAAAGTGTGGATACGCTGAGTTTCCAGGTAAACAACGCCAACTGGCAGGGAATAGAACTTACGGTAAATGATCCGGGCATGCGATTTGACGACACCTTTCGCATCACGGCCCGCAGCTCCCCTAACTTATCCGTTTTGGTGCTGAATGAGGGGCAGCCAAACCCATATATCCAGGCTGCTTTCAGGGAATATAACGGGTTTCGGCTAAACCAGGCC
>CAYNGS010000762.1:0-1839 GCA_964396625.1 uncultured Flavipsychrobacter sp. | reverse complement strand
CCAGGATGAGGATGCCCAGCCCCAGCATTGTGGTGATGGCAGAGAGGAAAATGGATGATTTGAACGACGAAAGATGCTTTTTGCCCGTTTTGTATTGTTGCAACAGACCATCCATTATGAAGATGCTGTAGTCGTCGCCCAACCCGAAGATAAAGGTGGACAAAATGATGTTAACAATGTTGAACTTTATTCCGAATATCCCCATGATACCGAGTATCCATATCCAGCTGATAAGCATGGGTATGAATGTGATAAGGGTCAGTTCTATGCGGCCGTAGGATAGGAACAGGGCCAGGAATACCAGCAGGGAGGTCATCCATGCGATGTTGTTGAACTCGTTATTGATCTCGTTTACCAATATGTTGGTTGCGTACTGTTTGTCGAGTATCGTAATGTTTGGCTGCTTGTCCAGCGCCGTGAATACTGCTTCTTTTTGGGCGAGATCCACTTTCAGCGGCGTTACAACAGAGACCTTGCCGTTTTTTTCGATCAGGTAATTGTTGACGGCTCCCGATCTCATTACATCAAGGTCTTTCGGCTCCTTCACCGTATATTTTTTGCTAAGCAGTTGTTCGAATCCGTCAAAGGCACTCGGGGCGAAATGATAGGCCTCGCCTCCGATTCCCAGGGCATACAGAAGTTGCTGCTTTTTCTCCGGGGTCCAATAGTTGTTCCACCTGTCTATGCGCGCCTGTTGTTCTTTCGCAGACAGCAATAGGTCTGCGACGCCCGATATCTTTTTTACCGCGCCCTGCCGCTGCAACTGTTGCAATACAGGCTGAATGTGTTCATTGTTTTCGAGGGCTTCTTCAAGGTTGTTACCCTCGGCTACGATATAGACGGATCGCTCCACATAGGCGTTTATGGCATTTAGCTTCTGTTCAGATTCCTGTAGTTTTGGCGACATGAAATTCATGCGCAGCATATCATTTTCAAATGACACATTCCGTGCGGTGAAGAGGAACACTATGGTGAGAAGGAAAACGGCCGCAACCAGGTATTTGTTACGCTCTGGCTTGTATTCGGAAAGCTTGTCTATCCAGCTGGCGCGCTCATGAATATGCTCATGCACCACCTGCTCCTTCCGGCTGCCTTCTATCCAGTGCGGCAGAAATATAAGTGAGCACAACGTGGCGCCGACGAGGCTAAAGGCAGCGAAAAGCCCCATATCATTCAGCAGGGGAGATGGCACGAGCATGAGGCACAGAAAGCCGCCGATAGTGGTAAAACTGCCGATGGTCATTGGCGAAGCAACGTCCTTGATCACGTCGCGCATATCCGGTAAATGCCGGTAATGGTTGAAGACATGCAGCGAGTAGTTAACCGCTATACCGAGTACTATAGAGCCCGCTCCAAGTGCCACCACTGAAATATGCCCCTTGATAAAATAAATGATAGCCAATGAAAACAGCCCGCCAAACAGCACGGGCAGCAGTATAACTAACGGCGCACGTTTCTTACGGAAGTAGAAGCCAATAAAAAGAATAAGCAAGACGACAGTTATACCCTGTGTGAGCAAGGTGTCTGTTCTAAGTTGAGTAGCATTGCCCGCAGACACTGCGGCGGCGCCAAAATAGGATGCATCCGTTTTCGGGAATTGGCGTTGCAGACTGTCGAGCAGCGCATCAAGGCCCTTTAGTAATATGCTGTTCTTTCCCGTGGCATTCGGTGGATTCGACGGTGTGATGAAGATCATCATATGGCGATGGTCTTTCGTCATGACGTAGCCGTCGTATAGCTCAAACTGGTCTCCTACCTGCAGCCGCTGCAGTTTCTTTATGCCCAGCCAGGAAATGCCTGCAGGGTCGGCCTGTATGATCTTTTTTAATGCAACTCCTT
>CAYNGS010000761.1:0-1840 GCA_964396625.1 uncultured Flavipsychrobacter sp. | reverse complement strand
TCCGACTAGGTTTTTAAATGATATGGAATATTGTTTATATTTTACGAAAAAATCAGCCATATGTCTGAAACAAAAAAACCGGATAGTAATCCCGACCGTTCGCCGTATGTAGATCGCTTGTCTATCGATGAATATGTGAAGCAGCGCCTGTTCTTCAGGATGGAAAAATACCGGACCAAAGCCACCAAATGCAGGGATACTTATTTGTACCTGAGCATCACGGGCATTATATGCAGCTCCGCGGTGCCGATAATCATCAACGTAGGCGACTCCCACCTTTGCCCGGAGACATTTAAACATGTTGTTACAACGATCATCAGTTTTGTGGTGGTCGTCTGTGTGGCGCTGGAAAATGTATATCATTTCAGAGAGCGGTGGAAGAATTACCAGCAGGCAGAAGAATCATTGAGACGAGAGAAGTACCTTGTGGAAACGAGAATGGAATATTACCTTGGGCTAAGCGACGAGAAAGTGTATGAAACCCTGGTGAAGAATGTGGAGTCGATCATTAAGAGTGAGCGCGACAGCACTATTAATGTCAGATCTGCCGAAATAAAGAAATAGTGGACTTGCATGCGATAACCAGGTGGCGATGTGAATATGCAGGGCGCATACTATATGCGCACTGCGCAGTTCGACAATAAAAAAGTGGCGGCTGAAAAGCTGGCGAAGCTTGCGGGCTGCCCGGCGGATGAGGTGATCATTACCAGCAATACCACCGAATTAGACGCAAGTGGTAAGTCGTAAAAAAAAGTGAAAATGTCATTAGATGAAATCAAATCGAAGGTGGATGAATTAGCGAATAAAATAGGAGCGCCCGAGAAAATGTTGCCCAGCTACGGATGGATGCGGTGGGACTCGCACCCATATATTGAAATAGATGACCGAGGATGGATGTACTATGTTGTTTCGGAAAGAGGTAATCGGGAAGAAAAAATAGCGGTTGATCTGGACCACCTGCTTTACCTGATTTTCAGCGCGGTTACTCATAGGATGGCTTTTGACTACGAGCTAAGACATCGAATAGAGGATAAAGATTGTAGAAGAATAGCCTTTGCTAAACAAGAAGAGTTAATGGGCATTCTCAACAAGAAATGGCAGGAAAGAAAAATAGAAGAACATCAAAGAATATTATTTTCTGCTCCTTTTGACGACTTGGCGGGACTTAGAGCAACATACTTCCGGCAACTTCGAGTAGAAGGATATTCGGAAGTAGAAATCGAAAAACTCGCTTATGAAAAATACCCAAAAAATGTTCAGTAGATTATTAAATTTCTGGCAACAATGAGCAAACGCACTTTCCTCAAAAACACTGCCCTGCTTGGCGTGGGCAGTATGATCAGCTTCCCAGCTATGGGTAATAATGGGAGATACTGGAGTGTTTTTAAATTTGACTGTTTGAAAAAGTGAATTTATATGCAAATAATACGAACTATTCAAAAACGGATTTATGAATTGCGCGGCGAAAGAATAATGCTTGATAGGGATTTGGCAGCCCTTTATGAGGTTGAAACTAAAAGGCTTAATCTCTCCGTTAAGCGTAATATCAAAAGATTTCCAGCGGATTTTATGTTTCAGCTCACAAAGGACGAGTATGAAAGTCTAAGGTTTCAAATTGAAACCTTAGAAAAAAGTGACGCTCCTTTGAGGTTTCAAATTGAAACCTCAAAGGGGAGGGGTGGCACAAGATATTTACCATATGCTTTCACAGAACAAGGCGTAGCTATGTTGAGCGGAATTCTTAATTCTGACAAAGCAATAAATATGAATATTGCTATTATGAGGGCTTTCGTTGAAGTTAGAAAAATAGCGTTTGGGCATAATGATTTGAAAAAACAGT
>CAYNGS010000760.1:0-1841 GCA_964396625.1 uncultured Flavipsychrobacter sp. | reverse complement strand
CTATATAGACTATGTGGTTGGCAAGGACTACGTGATCAATGAGCAGACACTTGAAGTTAGGACCATTGCCCCCGCCAGGGAAAAAGGCTGGGTAAATTTCTCTAAGCTGAACGACAGCAATTTACTATCTGCATATAAACAGAAACTGATACAAAAATGGTCTGTAAAAGACTATAACGGTGTCAGTTACCCTTCCGACAAACAATTTTTCGAGACCTTCTCCGGATTCAACATTGCCAATAAAGGAGCCGGGCGGCTGGATACCGGACTTCTGGAACTGAAGCGGCGGGCTGTGAAGGAAAATGTAAGTTATATTGAGACAATGTTTACCAGTATCGGCTGCGAGAATATCGCCGGTATTGATCCTAAATTTAACCAACGCCTTGAAGAGGCATTGCGGAACCGGGATGAAGCCATGACCGACCGCGTGCTGGGCGAATTATATGAACTGCTTGAAAGCAAAAATATTAAGCAGTGTGCGGCGTCCTTCAACAGCGAGTTAACGGCTATGCACAAAAGGTTGCATATAGATGATGCCTCTTTCACGATGCGTTACCAGAATTATGTGGTGAGGGTGATGGAGCCAGCCGACGTTTTTAAAAATCTTGTGCTGTCGTTTGAATCGGCAAATACTTGTCCGCTGATCGTTGGCGTGAACATTGTGGCACCTGAGGATAATGAAATATCGATGCGGGACTACTGGCTGCACATGGAGATGTTCCGGTTTTGCCACAAGAAATTCCCGGGGGTTAAATATGCTATGCACGCCGGTGAACTCACGCTTGGCCTGGTAAAACCAGAGGAACTTACGTGGCATATTAATGCGGCCGTGCACACTGCAGGAGCAAGCAGGATAGGCCATGGCGTGGATATGGCCTATGAGCAAAACTGTTACGATCTGCTTAGATACATGGCCGACAACAACATTGCGATTGAGATAAACCTGTATAGCAATGAGTTCATACTGAAGGTAAAGAACGACCAACACCCGATAACCCTGTACAAAGAGTTTAATGTGCCGATTGTGATCTGTACCGACGATGCCGGTGTGCTGAGAAGCAACCTGATACACCAATACGCTTTACTTGCCGAGCGATATAAGGACGTCTCCTACCGTGACATAAAGAAATATGTGTATAACAGCATCGATTATAGCTTCATCAAGGAAGAAAGTGTAAAGGCAAAATTGAAGTCTGATCTTGATACCCACTTCAACCGATTCGAAAAACAAGTACTGGCGGCTCACAGTAAGAACTGACCAACCCGGTGTTATGGGATTCTACGACCTTAAGAAAGAAGACAGAGATGCTCTAGTTGACGAGATCAACAGGCAAATTGCAGCCGATATTACAACCGGTGGCAGCCGATATGTGCGGCTGTATTTTTCTGACCGCGATACGTATATCCGGAAGACAGCTTACCAGGCCATAGGGAGGATCTATAATGCTGAAACGACGACGCAGCCTGGAGTTATCGGCATGTTGAACATGCTCTTGAAGGAAGCTGATCCTAAGATAAGATAGACTGCCATAAATGCGGCCGGAGAAATTGGCAAGAGCGACTTTGATATTGTGAAGCATTTTTTTGATACGGGGCTTTTCGATGAGCATCACTCCGTGAGGAATGCCGTCATCGGGTCTATGAAAAAGATGGGCGAGAAAAATCCGGAGCCGGTGATCGGCTGGTCGCGCGGCTATCTGCTGCACCCGGATAAGGAGGTGCGCAGGGAGATATGCCATGGCATTGAACTGAGGGGCAGAACGCATCCGGAGGACATATTGCCCTTGCTTAAAGAACTACAGCATGATAAAACAAAACGCGTGAGGAGTACCCTGGTACAC
>CAYNGS010000759.1:0-1842 GCA_964396625.1 uncultured Flavipsychrobacter sp. | reverse complement strand
CATGCTTTTCAGTGACATCTTTCAGGGCGCGGGTCGAAGATAGGTTTGAAACTGTATTGCCTTTTTTATTGGACAGTATATAATCTGCAATAGCCACAAGGGTATATTCTTCACCGAAAAGACTACCATCCTCACATACGAAACAAAGCCTGTCTACATCCGGATCCACAGCTATCCCAAGGCTTGCGTTGGTTTTCTTCACTGTAGCACAAAGTTCTCTCAGGTTTTCGGGCAGCGGCTCCGGATTATGTGCAAAATGGCCGTTTACCTCTTCATTCATTACGGTAATTTCAGTCACACCAAGAGCATTAAGCACTTGCGGTACGGCGATGGCCCCGGTTGAGTTTACCGCATCTACAACGACCTTAAACTTCATTTTTCCAATAGCAGCTACGTCAACAAGCGGATGCGCCAATATTGCGTCAATATGTTTTTGTATATAGCTGTCGTTGCTGGTGAGCGTTCCCAGTTTATTCACATCAGCGTACGAAGGTTCTGTATTGTCGGCGTAGTCGAGTATCCATTGACCTTCAGCGGCATTTAAAAACTCTCCGTCCCCGTTCAGCAGTTTTAAGGCATTCCACTCTTTTGGGTTGTGGCTTGCAGTGAGTATGATCCCGCCGCCTGCTTTTTCCATCTTTACAGCCATCTCTACCGTTGGCGTAGTGCTCAGCCCCAGGTCTACAACGTCGCAACCAATGCTCTGCAGTGTGGCAGCCACCAGGTCGCGAACAATGCCGCCGGAGATGCGCCCATCACGGCCTATCACTATTTTTTTGTTGCCGCCTTGCTGAGCAACCCATGCTCCGTACGCTGTCGTAAATTTTACAACATCTATCGGGGTCAGGCTTTTGCCCGGTTTGCCACCTATAGTGCCTCTTATTCCGGAAATAGATTTTATTAATGCCATAACTTATGTTCTTTGCGAAGTTAAGGTATTCGGTATTTTGAACAATGTGCCCTGCCGGACTTTGCAAAAGTTACTGCATGATCTATTATAACATTTTTTTAGACTTAAATATTTGCTAAACGGCACGCATATACAATTTTTGATATTATCTTGTATGAAAAATCAGTAGAACTATGCAGTTATTTCATTCTATGGTGCGTCGCATATTCTTTTGCGCCGCATTGCTGGCATCTCTGCCGTTTTTGGCAGTAGCCCAGGACCTTCAGTCCCTTCTGCCAAACGACCCCGATGCCGTAACCGGTAAGTTGGACAACGGGCTCACATATTATATCAGGCCTAATCACAAACCTGAGAATAAGGTTGAATTGCGTCTTGTGGTCAAGGCTGGTTCAATTCTTGAAAACAATGATCAGCTTGGCCTGGCTCATTTTATGGAGCATATGAACTTTAACGGCACAACGCATTTTGAAAAAAATGATCTCGTCAGTTATTTGCAATCAATTGGTGTGAAATTTGGGGCCGATCTTAACGCCTATACTTCGTTCGACGAGACGGTGTACATCCTGCCGATACCAACAGACAAACCTGACAACCTGCAAAAAGGTTTCCAGATCATTGAGGATTGGGCGCACAATGCCTTGCTGACAGGTAAGGATATAGACGAGGAGCGGGGAGTAGTGCTTGAAGAAAGCCGGTTGGGCAAGGGTGCCAATGACCGTATGCGCCAGAAATATTTTCCGAAGCTGGCTGAAGGCTCTTTGTATGCCGAGCGCCTGCCAATAGGGAAAGACGAGACGCTAAAGACCTTTAAGTATGAGACCATCCGTAGTTTTTACAAAGACTGGTACCGGCCCGATCTGCAGGCCGTAATAGTGGTAGGCGATATTGACGTGGCAACTGCAAAAAGGCTGATCACCGAGCATTTTGCAGGT
>CAYNGS010000758.1:0-1842 GCA_964396625.1 uncultured Flavipsychrobacter sp. | reverse complement strand
GACCGAACCACGTTTACTATGGATGACGACTATTATGCAGCCGTTATTCGGGTGTTTGTAGAGTTGTATGAGAAAGGGCTTATATACCGTGGCGTGAAGATGATAAACTGGGACCCGAAGGCAAAAACGGCATTGAGCGATGAAGAAGTAATACACCGGCAGACCAATTCTAAGTTGTACTATGTCCGCTACCGGATGGAAGGTGATACCGAAGAATATATTACCATAGCCACGGTGCGCCCCGAAACGATACTGGGCGATACGGCAGTATGCGTGCATCCTGACGATCCGAGGTACAAGCACCTTGTAGGCAGGTATTGCTATGTGCCGCTGTTGAACCGCAGGATACCGATCATTTTTGACACGTACATAGACCTGGAATTTGGTACCGGGGCGCTGAAAGTGACGCCGGCTCATGATATAAACGACTACAACCTGGGGCTGAAGCACGGGTTGCCGGTTATCGATACCCTGAACGAAGACGGCACGATGAGCCAGGCGGCTGAGCTGTATATAGGCATGGACAGGTTTGCGGTGCGCAAGAAAATAGTTGAAGATCTGCGTGCAGCGGGCAATCTTGTTAAAGAGGAGGACTACAGCAACCAGGTAGGGTTCAGTGAGCGGACAGATGTGGTGATAGAACCGAGGCTGAGCATGCAGTGGTGGTGCAATATGCAGCAAATGGCAAAACCCGCACTGGAAGCGGTGATGAGTGACAAGATAGAATTTCACCCGGCCAAGTTTAAGAACACATACCGGCACTGGATGGACAATATAAAGGATTGGTGTATCAGCCGCCAGCTTTGGTGGGGGCAACGTATACCGGCCTGGTATGACAGTGAGGGTGGCCTGTATGTGGCGCACACCAGCGACGAAGCGCACCGACAATACAGCGCCAAGAAGCCTGAACTTGCTGCGAGGCAACCGGAGTTGCGACAGGATGATGATGTGCTGGATACATGGTTCAGCAGCTGGCTGTGGCCCATGGAGGTGTTTGGATGGAATAAGCAGCCCGAAAACAGGGACCTGAAATATTACTACCCCACAAGCACGCTGGTTACGGCGCCGGAGATCATCTTCTTTTGGGTGGCGCGCATGATCATGTCAGGCTATGAGTTTATGGGTAAGCATCCGTTCGACAAAGTTTACTTCACAGGTATAGTAAGGGATAAGCAGGGCAGGAAGATGAGCAAGTCGCTGGGTAATTCGCCCGACCTGCTGAAAATGATAGATGACTTTGGTGCAGACACGGTGCGATTCAGCGTAATGATATCGTCGCCGGCGGGTAATGACCTGCTGTTTGATGAGGGGCAACTGGAACAGGGCCGTTTTTTCTGCAATAAGATGTGGAATGCCATGAAGCTGGTAAAAGGCTGGGAGAGCCGCTGTGTAGACGGACTGGAAGACAGTAATGTGAAGTTTGCGCTGGACTGGATGGACGCACGGCTGGCGCAGGTATCGCAGGAGGTGACGGAACTGATAAAGGATTTCAGGCTGAGCGAGGGGCTGAAGACGATCTACTCGCTGATATGGAATGACTTCTGCTCGTGGTACCTGGAGTGGGTAAAGCCGGCCCAGGATCAGCCGATATCTGCGCATGTATATGAACGCACACTCAGCATCTACGACCAGCTGCTGCAACTGCTGCATCCTTATATGCCCTTTGTGACCGAAGACATTTACCACATATTGCGCGATCGCGTGGCAGGCGATGACCTGATAATAAAACAGCTGCCGGTATACGAAACTCCGGATGCACGGGTGCTGAGTGGCGGACAAAAGCTGCAGGAGCTGATCACCGCGGTACGGGACACACGCAACAAAAACCAATTGAAACCCAAG
>CAYNGS010000757.1:0-1848 GCA_964396625.1 uncultured Flavipsychrobacter sp. | reverse complement strand
GAGTAAAGTAGATTTTGTATTAAGTATCGATGAATTAATAAAAAAGCTAAATTCGCTCACCAAATAATGGAAACTTCAAACGATACAGCTAAAACTATCTATAATATTCTTATAGTGGATGACCGACCGGAGAACGTATTTTCCCTGGAAAGTATGTTGGCTGACGAGGATAGGGTGTTTTTTAAAGCTTTTTCGGGCAATGAGGCCCTCAAGATCGCTTATAAGGAAAATCTGTCCCTGATATTGCTTGATGTACAAATGCCCGAAATGGACGGCTTTGAAACGGCTGAATTGCTCAAGGCAAATAATAAAACCAAGAACGTCCCCATTATCTTCGTGACCGCCATTAATAAAGAAACAAAATACATATTGAGGGGGCTCGACGAAGGCGCAGTCGACTACCTCTTCAAACCTCTGGAAACGCAGATCACCCGGGCCAAGGTTGCCGTACTTCTTAAGTTCTATCAGCAGAAAAAACTGCTTGAAGAGCAGTCCTTTCAGCTAAAACAGAAGAACGAGATCATCACCCGCGAAAATAAGCGAAGCGAAGAACTATTGCTGAATATTCTCCCCTACAAAGTAGCTGAGGAGTTGAAACAAAAAGGCGAAACGGAAGCCAAACAGTTTGATAAAGTGTCAGTCCTGTTCACCGACTTTGTAGGTTTCACCGGCATCAGTGAAAAACTCTCGCCACGCGAGTTAGTTGCCGAAATCCATCTCTGCTTCACCGCTATCGATATTATTGTAGAGCGAAACGGCCTCGAAAAGATCAAAACCATAGGCGATGCCTACCTCGCCGTCTGCGGCCTGCCGAACGAAGACAAAGATCATGCAAAAAAAGTGGTCACCGCATCCAGGGAGATACTCCTTTTTATGGAAAGTCATAAAAAGTCACTGGGCGACAGCGTAGGCCTCAAAGATATACGCATCGGCATCCACAGCGGCGGCGTGGTGGCCGGTATTGTCGGCGTAAAAAAATTCGTTTACGACATCTGGGGCGATACAGTAAATACCGCAGCACGCATGGAGCAGAATTCACTCCCCGGAAAGATCAATATCTCATCGGCCACCTACGAACTGGTCAAGAATGATTTCAATTGCATGCACCGTGGTAAAATAAAAGCGAAAAATAAAGGTGAAATAGATATGTACTTCGTTGAGTAGCGATGCGTGATGCCTCTTTCATTTTGCGGATCGCGCCGCATCCGGTATTTTAAGGCGTTTACGCAATTCTCCGTTAATTTTGTTGTGTGGCATAACGCCTCTGTCATCATCTAATCGCGTATTTTATGGTACCAGGTCACGAAGAACATCTGCCCGAACTCAGGCTGGAGGCCTGGGAACAAAGTAAGATCACATTGAATCTTTACCTCCAGATCGTCGGCAAAGTTCAACTGGCGCTGATGCCCCGGAAAAACCATTGGTGGAATATCACGTTCCTCGTAAATTCAAAAGGCCTCATTACCCATGTCATGCCGGCGGGCAATAAGACTTTTGAGATACAGTTCAATTTCATGGAGCATAAGTTGGAGATCATTACAAGCAATGGGTTCTGCGATAGTTTCAGTCTGGAAGATGGTTTAAGTGTCGCTGCATTCTATCACAACCTTTTCTCGCGGTTGCAGGAGCTGAACATAGATCCGCGGATCACGCCCTACCAGTTTGGCCTGCCTGAGGAGCATCCGATAAAAACTCCTTTCAACGAGCTGACTCAATTCAGTAGCTACGATGCCGAATATGTGCAGCGGTTCTGGCGCATACTTGTTTGGACAAATGAAGTATTCATCGACTTCAGTGGCAGATTCTATGGCAAGACGAGCCCTGTGCAGCTATACTGGCACCACATGG
>CAYNGS010000756.1:0-1852 GCA_964396625.1 uncultured Flavipsychrobacter sp. | reverse complement strand
CTGATTGAAAACGTCATCAGGGGTAGCGACTGGACTTATGGTGTGATAGGGGTGGGGCTGAATGTGAACCAGGTGAATTTTCCGCCGGATCTTCCGCATGCGACTTCGCTGAAAAAGGAGTCAAAAAATAACTTTGATATAACATCGCTCAGAGACGCCATGCGGGAGAAAATATTGGCTTCGGTTGCGCATTTGTTGCCGCCGGGCCCGTGCATGGAACTGTATAACGGCTACCTCTATAAACGCGGCAGGAAGCAACTTTTTGGCAATGGAAACAGCAGGTGGGAGGCTACAATTACGGGCGCGCATGCGGATGGTACACTCGAAGTGCGACTTGACGATGGGGCGTCGGCTTTTTATCATCATGGGCAGGTGATATGGGAGTGGTGACGGGGATGTGTTCGGTTTTTTGCGTTTGCATTTAAATTTTATATTTGTAAGGTAATATTATGCGACATGGACTTTGGCAAAATACCTGAAAAAGAACTGGATGAGATCGATCTGACGCTTCCTCCGGATCCGCCGGAAAACAAGGAAGTTCTGAAAAAGGGAAAGGGCAAAACAAAATTTTACATCGGCTGCGCCAAGTGGGGCCGAAAGGACTGGATAGGAAAGTTGTATCCGAAAGGCACCAAAGAAAAAGACTTTCTGCACTACTATGCGACACAGTTCAACAGCATTGAATTCAACGGATTCTTTTACAATATACATTCACGGGAGCAGGTTGAGAAATGGGTGAGCGCAGTACCCAAAGGTTTTCTCTTTTGTCCGAAGTTCACACAATCCATCACGCACCTGAGGAGGCTGAAGAATGCGGGCGCGGAAGTAAGCCAGTTCCTTGACGTAGTGTCGGCCTTTGGCAAGCACCTTGGCCCCATATTCCTGATGCCGCATCCGCAGATGAGCGTGAAAAGCCTTGACACCATAGAGGCGTTTATCAGCGATATGCCCAAGGATGTTGATCTTTTCCTGGAACTGCGGCATGAAGAGTGGTACACCGACAAGACCGGTTATAATCCTGAATTGTATTCCTTTCTCCGGAAGAATAAGAGAGGGGCGGTGATAACGGATGCAGCCGGCCGACGCGACTGCGTTCACATGCACCTCTCCACCCCGGAATGCTTTATACGTTTTGTAGGCAATGGGCTGCACCCAACTGACTATACGCGCGTGGATGACTGGGTGAAGCGAATAAAAGTATGGATGAACGAGGGACTTGAGACCTGCTACTTCTTTATGCACCAGCACGAAGAGCTTCATTCGCCCGAGCTGATAAAGTACTTTATACAGCAGATGAACAAACATTGCGGTACCACTATTCAGTTGCCAAGAATAGAAGAACCACTTTTTTAAGACAAATAACGATGGCCGAAAATAAAACGAAGCAAAACAAAAAAAGCGTTGATGATTTTCTGAACACGGTTGAAAACGAACAGAAGCGAAAGGATTGTTTTGAAATATCGCGGATAATGACCGAAGTAACTAAGGAGCCGCCCAAAATGTGGGGAGACGCCATAGTGGGTTTCGACAGCTATCACTATAAATACGACAGCGGCAGGGAGGGCGACATTTGTGTTACAGGGTTTTCGCCCCGCAAAGGAAATATTGCGATATACATCAGTTCGGGTTTCGAAAAACGGGAACAACTGCTTGAAAAATTGGGAAAACACAAGACCGGCTCGGCGTGCCTTTACATCAACAAACTTTCGGAGGTAGATCCCGCAGTGCTAAAGTCATTGATCAAAGAATCCGTTGCCTACGTCCGGAAGAAGTATAAATGACGGTCTGAAGAACGGCTACAGAATGCCGTGGATGAGCCGTTTTAAGAACCGGTAAACACAAAAGAAAAACA
>CAYNGS010000755.1:0-1852 GCA_964396625.1 uncultured Flavipsychrobacter sp. | reverse complement strand
GCCGGTGGTGCCGGTGCATACCTGCTTGTAGGTAGGGTTATCCACATGGCCGCCACTGAAGCCCGATTCTACTTTTTCCACCCCCTTCAGCTGCTGGAACTGCGCTTCTGTGCACCAGTAGCAGCCGGCCCCAAAGGTGGCGGTCTCTGATCTGTGATTGGTCTCTTTTGGTGTTGTATTGTTCATTTGCTGAAACGTTTTAGACTGTTCGTATGCGGTGTGCTGCGCGCCCGCATGGCTGCCCGCAAATAACGGTATAAGGGCAATTGCTTTCCTGAGGTACTTTATCATTATGTCAAATTTAGCATTATATACGCAGCAGCAGGCGCTGCGGATGTAGGGCGATCCGGCGCCACAGGGCATTTTAAAGTAAGTTTAACGAATGAGAGCGCCTGCGCGAAAACCTTTGCTGCTGCCCTGCGCGCGGCTTACGATAAAAAATATATAGCGATACAGGAAAAAACTTTTTGAATATCCGTCTGCTTATCTAATTTTGCCCTCGGAGAGATGGCAGAGCGGTCGAACGCGGCGGTCTTGAAAACCGTTAACTGTAACAGGTTCGGGGGTTCGAATCCCTCTCTCTCCGCTGATATCAGTATCAAAATAACACAAAAGCCTGTAAACGACACGTTTACAGGCTTTTTTCATTTACGGAAAACACCAAAATATGCATAGAAACGCATAATTCTGGTGAGCAATTCGGTGAGCAGTCACCGAGGTGCAATTTCTGCTCACCGAATGGCTTATAAGACCTTGATAAACAAGATGTTCACCTAATGCACATCTTGTTTGACCTTGTCTGCAACGCTAATTTTGTTAACTGTTTAAATGATTAGCGTCATGAACACCAATTTTAGCCTGCTATTCTATATGAAGAAGCGGAACGATTACACATCAGGCCCGGCCCCGATCTATCTCAGGATAACTATCAAGGGAAAACGGGCAGAGATGGCCACAGGAAGAAGCTGTGAACCGTCAAAATGGAATAACTCTGCGGGGCGCGCCATCGGCAATAAAGAGGAAGCGCGAACCTTTAATTCTTTCCTTGACGGGCTACAGTCAAAAGTATATGAGGCACACCGTATGCTTTCAGAAAAGAGCGACGAGATCACTGCGGAATCCCTCAAGAACAAACTTTCAGGAAAGGATGAGAGCGTTGTCATGTTGATGGATGTATTCCGGGAGCACAATCGCAAAGTCGCCGCGCTTGTAGGAACTGAGTTTTCAGCAGGGACCTTGGAGCGTTACGAGACATCATTGAAACACACCCAAGAGTTTTTGGCTTCGCAATATGGTATTTCCGATATTGATATCCGCAAGATCGATAATTCGTTCATCAGCGAATACGATTTCTTCCTTAGAAGCGTTAGAAAGTGCGCCAATAACTCGGCAGTTAAATACATCAAGAATTTTGGCAAGATCATCCGTATCTGTCTGTCTAATGGTTGGATAACGGTAAACCCCTTTACCAACTACAAAGGCAGGGTAAAAAATGTGGAGCGGACCTTTCTGTCGGAAGAAGAACTGCAAACGATAGCAAATAAAGAATTTGCTACTGACCGCCTGGGACAAGTTCGTGATATTTTCCTTTTTTGCTGTTTTACCGGCCTGGCTTATGCTGATGTTAAGAAGCTGAGAAGGGACCAGATCAGCAAAGGAGTTGACGGTGGACAATGGATATTTACCAACAGGCAGAAAACGGATACCCGCTCAGCGATACCTCTGCTGCCGGCTGCAGAAAAAATATTGGCAAAGTATAATGATAACCCTGTTTGCATCAGCAACAACGTGCCCCTGCCGGTACCAAGCAACCAAAAGTTGAATGATTATCTTAAGGAGATCGCCAACGTAT
>CAYNGS010000754.1:0-1855 GCA_964396625.1 uncultured Flavipsychrobacter sp. | reverse complement strand
GCGCATTCCGGCCTGTTTGCGCTGAAAGGCTCAGCTGCAGTAGCCAATACTGCCCTTGACGACGCGATATTCGGAACATTGCTGCTGCCTGACGCTACAAGCCCGCGTGCTGTAGACATACTGCCAATATTTTACACCGGTGTACCAAACCTTGCCCCCTATCAACTGGCAACCGGAAAATCGGGCAATCCGCTGGCGCACGGCAAGCCGTTCATCAACAACTTCCTGCCAACCGAGGGAGATATGCTGAGGCTGAATATGGCTGTGCCCGTGACCTCGCGTACCGATCCCAATTTCAGCTCCGAAGGGTTGATAAAGGCTGCAGTTCTGGGGCTTACCATGGCGAGCTATAACGACACTAACGTGGAATTCATACCAAACATGGATGGCTTCCCTAACGGTCGCAGGCTTGAAGACGACGTAACCACAATAGAGCTGCAGGCGGTAGGCGGCGTGGTACTTGCGGCGGTAGGCCTTTGGTACGACGACTATTCCGGCTCGGGTTCGCCTGTAACCACGGACCTCGGCAATGTGCTGGCGTTCAACGCCGGTGTGACGCACAATGACACCACATTCCAAACATCATTCCCCTATGTGCAGCAGCCATGGAGAGGGTATGACTATAGCTTTCAATCAAGATTCTGATCTCATTCCATAAAACAACAACGACAATTATGAAAAACATTCTAAATAAAATTTTTGTGGTGGCGCTTGTATGCCTGCTGCCGCAGATGACGGCAATCGCCTCCTCGCACAGGGAAGCGCCCCTAATATCGAACGATCCGCTGGCGGATAATACCGATCTCTATGCATTCCGCAGCCCGTGCGATACGAACAACATCGTGATCATAGCTAACTACATACCTTTTGAGCACCCCGGCGGTGGCCCCAACTGGTACAACTTCGGACAAAATATCCGCTATGAGATACACATTAAGAACAAAGCGACCGGCACAACTGACGACATCACTTACCGTTTCACATTCACCCAGGTAAATGAAGACCCGACGACTTTCTTCAACATACGCCTTGGCAAGCAGAACATCAAGGACGTATATACCTGTGAGCGCAGCCTGGATGGCGGAGCTACATGGACGACGATAAAAACAGGAGGTGTGGTTCCTCCGCCAAACATCGGCCCACGCTCAATAGAAAGCGCTGTAGGGCTGACTGCCACGGCGGGGTACGACAACCTGATGCTTGCGGCGGTGACAACTGCCACCACCGGCGAAAAGCTGTTTTGCGGTCCGGTGGACGATCCGTTCTTTGTAGACCTGGGCGGCGCGTTCGATGTAGGTGGCTTCCGCACGGCGGGCCGCGACGGCCTTGCCAAGTTCAATTGCCATACCATCGCGCTGGAGATACCAATATCCACGCTGCAGAAATCGGGGCTTACTACCGCGTCGGCAGCAAGCATACTTGATCCGAATTTTGTAATTGGCGTATGGGCATCGGCCAGCAGGCCGGCGATCACTACCCTGAGTACAACAGGTGGCGACCCTACAACATCGGGTGCGTGGGTGCAGGTTTCGCGTCTTGGCATGCCACTTACCAACGAAGTAGTTATACCCATCGGCTCAAAAGACAGATGGAATTCTGCAAACCCCTACACCGACGATATTGCCTATGCTGCAAACTTCAAGAACCCGGAGCTTGCTTTGTATATGGACAATTCGGCATTCGGCCCCGCTGTGCCGGGATTAGCACCGCTGCGCATCCAGACAAATTCATTGGGGGCATTCGATTTCAGAAACGGAAAGAAAGGCCTGTGGGCATTAAAGGGATCGCCTGCAGTAGCCGGTACCGCGCTGGATGACGCATTGTTCGGCTCTGTTCTTTTTCCTGATTCCTTTAG
>CAYNGS010000753.1:0-1858 GCA_964396625.1 uncultured Flavipsychrobacter sp. | reverse complement strand
CAAATGGTGTAGCAACTATCAATACTGCTGATCTTGTTAGCGGAATGTATATCTACTCCATACGTGCTAATGGAGTATTGTCAACAGGACATGTTCTGATAGCTCATTAATAAAAGCAAATTATAGTAAAAAAAGGGTAACGAAAATCGTTACCCTTTTTTATTTCGTTTCCGCGTTTCCGGCTGACTTTACTTGCGATAGTGAAGCATATTTTCTAATGATTTTTTTGATAAATTTCTTCGCGCCTCTCGTGTGCCACGGTACGAATTACCTCGGTGAACCAAAAAACTGTTGCTTGTAATAATTATCGAGGTTCATTATAAGCAGTACCCAAGCAATATCAACAGTGATCGTTCAATCGGTTTATTGTACGATTCAGACTTTCAAAAACGAATCGGGGGAGCCCCTCTATTTTCGCAGATTTAGACTGTTTAAGATGTTGGTAACAGATTGTATTCCACGCTGCCCCCTTTGGTGACTGGGATTTATCTTGACACAATGTTGCCAGGCATTAAGCGCTTCAGGATACTGCTTGTTGTGAAAATATGCTCCACCCAGATTGTACCATTTATCGGCATTTGTAGAATCGATATTTATACCTTTCAGGTATTCGGCGATCTCACCGGCGTAATCACCTCTTTTACCATACTGTTCCCACCCTCTTTGCATATACTGATCAGATATCTCCGTGTAAATGCCGGACAATGTGGGAATGGAAGGGTTTATTTGCTTTGCACTGTCGGTATTAGCTTTTGCCTTGTCAATATCGCCCAGTTTCTCCCAGGCAGCCCCACGTAGCATGAATGCGGTATAATGATCATGCTCGACCGAAAGGCAATAATCAAGCAATGAAACAGCGTTGAGCAGGTACTGTCTTTTATCGGCATCGCTGATGTCCTCGTTTGTCTTCAGTATGTACGCATATGCAGCGTTATTGCACACCAATATACTTTTGGGTACTGTTTTTATATCAGTGGTAAAGAGTGTAAAATCATTTTTCCAGTCGGCATTTCTTGTTATTGTTTTAAAGCCTGAGATCGCTATCAGTGACAACACCAACGTTAAGATGACAGCATGTGACGGCACAGGAATTTTTATTTTCCCTGGTATCGTGCAAATGGCGTATCCCAGAACAATCGCAAACCCGACTGATGAATGAAAGATCAGCCGCTCACCTATTGACACGCCAATATTTAAGAAAATGTTGCTTACGAGCGCTAAAAAAAAGAGGTAGAAAGCAATGGCAAAGCCAAGTAAATGACGTTTAATAACAAGAACAATCATGGTAATAATCATAGCGATATGCAACAGCAGCGACAGCCATACAGCCAGGCTTGAAAAATCTGCATAAGGAATGGTGTTATAAGAGTAATCAGCAGATAACGGATGTGGAAATATCAACAGGCGGATATAATAAAGCAAATTTGCGATCCTGGAGGCAACTGCCTGGCCGGCGGAAGCAAGAAGATACGGATCGTTACCAATATTGGTGGCCTCACTGTCGCCAACAAGATGCACGACCTGGAAACGAACGAACAGGTAAAGAAATATAACGCCAAGAAATGGCATAAAAGATACAAGGCATTTTTTGACGGTATACTTATTAAAAATATATAATGACAAGGGCAATAAAATAATCAATGCTACGGCATATTCCTTTGAAAGAAATGCCATAAAGTAACCGATAAGCGCAGCACCAAGCATCCATTTTTTTTTGTGTTCAAGGTATTTAAATTCAAAAATAAAAGTGGTTAGAATAAATAACAGGGATAGTATTTCGTCGCGGCTTTTAATATTCGCCACTACTTCTGTGTGGATCGGATGTATGGTAAAGATTATACAAGACACAAAAGCAACC
>CAYNGS010000752.1:0-1860 GCA_964396625.1 uncultured Flavipsychrobacter sp. | reverse complement strand
AAAAAAGATGTGTGGTATACGCAACACTTATGCTGAGTCTATCCGGAACATGTTTATCAATAATTCTCTGACTACATACCTGGGATTCATTTTTTTAATAACGATAGCTATAAGTTTTGCCTTTTCTTTACAATCGTATTTTGAGAATCTTGGCACCGTGTGTCAGATCGTTGTCGCAATCCTTTTGATACTTTCTTCAAGCCAATTAGCAATAGCCGTTGTCAACTTTTTTTCAACGTTATTGGTGAAGCCGCATTTGCTGCCAAGAATGGATTTTTCATTGGCAATACCTGAAAATTATCGCACGCTTATTGTAATTCCTGCCCTGCTCACTAACACTATAGCGATAGAAGAACTTGTTGAGTCCCTAGAAGTGCGGTTTCTTGCGAACCGGGATAGGAACTTGTTTTTTTGTTTGCTGACTGACTTTACAGATGCTGCACATGAAACGCTTCCTAATGACGAACCGTTGCTGCAACTTGTAAAAAAGAGAATAGAAGGACTCAAAACGAAATATGAAAATGAAAAACGCAGCATTTTCTTTTTGCTTCATCGCCCGCGCAAATGGAATCCCGGTGAAAGAGTATGGATGGGCTATGAGCGAAAACGGGGCAAACTGGCCGAATTGAATGAATTGTTACAAGGTAATCCGGAAGATAATTTTTCCTGCATTGTTGGGGATATTACGCTTTTAAGGCAAATAAAGTATGTGATTACGCTCGACTCAGACACGCAATTGCCGCGTGGTTCAGCATGGAAGATGGTAGCAACTATGGCGCATCCGCTAAATCATGCCTTTTACAACGAAAAGAAAAAACGGGTAACAAAGGGATACGGTGTTTTGCAACCCAGAGTATCGGTGAGCCTGCCCGAATCAAACAGCTCATTTTATAGCAGGCTGCATGGCAATGAGCCGGGCATTGATCCCTATACGCGTGCTACATCGGATGTTTACCAGGATCTGTTTGGTGAAGGTTCTTTTATTGGGAAAGGGATATACGATGTTGCCATATTTGAGAAGGCGCTTAAAGGTAGATTTCTTAAAAACCGGATCCTTAGTCATGATCTGCTGGAAGGGTGCTATATAAGATCAGGGTTACTCAGCGATGTCGAAATATTTGAGAAATACCCGATGAGCTACCATAAGGACATGAAAAGACGTTCCCGTTGGATCAGAGGCGACTGGCAAATATTTCTATGGTTCCTTCCTTTTGTTCCTGGGGCTGACAACCGTTTGCAAAAAAATCCTATATCCGTTTTATCCTGCTGGAAAATATTCGATAATATTCGTCGTAGCCTTGTTCCCATAGCGCTGACATTGCTGATAATATTAGGATGGTGTCTATTAAAGGCTCCCCTTTTCTGGACGATAGCAGTGTCCGCAATTATTACATTCCCTGTTTTCATCACCTTTATCTGGGATGCACTTAGAAAGCCGGAAGACATTCTTCTATCACACCACTTAAATATTTTATTACGCACTACCGGGAATGTTATTGTTCAAACTTTATTCTTATTAATATGCCTTCCTTATGAGGCTTTTGTAAACATTGTAGCTATAACCCGTACAAATTGGCGAATGGTTATATCACACAAACACTTACTGGAATGGGAGGCATCGGGTAATGCGGAAAGGCCAGATCGGAATAGCCTGGCTGCAACCTACTCGGCAATGTGGATATCGCCATTTCTCTCTTTTGCCATATCGGTTTATCTATTTATCTATGCTCCTGGCATATTAATTATCGCCAGCCCCATCTTATTCCTTTGGCTAAGTGCTCCCTATATAACCTGGTGGGCCAGTAAACCGCCTGTAAAGCAGAAGGCAAAATTAACCGACAAACAAAATATTTTTCTTCT
>CAYNGS010000751.1:0-1861 GCA_964396625.1 uncultured Flavipsychrobacter sp. | reverse complement strand
CCTAATTTTTGGAACCGGCATCTTTTTGAAGGCTGGAGCAGCATTATCAAGGTCCCTATCTCTGCACTATTCCTTGTTTACCCTGTCTGGATGTTGCGAAAAAGCCGGAAGGCAATGATATTCTACATTTTTTGTGCATTGTTCCTCCTGCTTTTCCTAACGATGAGTCAGATGAACGGATCGCGGTATTATGGTATGTTCTTTGTCTTTTTCCTGGCGGCGATGTGGCTGGCAAGCTATGACGGGGTTGACACACTCGCATTCCTCAGGGGTCAAAAAAAATCATTGATTGACACCGGAGCAACTGCCCTATTTTACGCAGTGCTACTTATCCACCTGGCAACCGGCGTTTATGTTTATGAACAGGATTATACCCGGCCTTTTTCGCAGGGCGAAGGTGTGGTGAAATATGTTAATACTCAACACCTGGATAGCTTGCCTGTAATTGTTGACGGTTACAATTCAGGTTCTGTGCTGAGCGCCTATTTCGGGCGACAACTGTACTTCGTTGATGTTGACCTGTTTGGAAGCTCCTGTCTCGTTAAGAAAGAGTATTTCCCAGCCGTGCGAAAATCAATTTCCGACGAGCTCGCGAACTCAAAGTATGTTGCCGGACTAGCTGACTTTGTCTTAATTACTAACAGGGCTGACTTTGATAACGAAGCCGCAGCCAATACCAGCTACCGGTTTCAAAAACTTGCGATCTTTGATGGCGCGATCATCGGATCGGAAAACTACAGCTTGTACCGGGTTTCAAAGAAATCATTTTAAGACACCCATCCGACGCATCTTAGAATCGCACGATACAGCTATAGCTTACGCAACTATGCAAGACATTTCATAATTTTAAAACGGATTACTAATCCTATAAAACTGGGGTATTCCTGAATGTTTCTTTACCATTAAAAATCCGCCGCCATCAAACTTATTGACATTTCTTTTTCGGCGAACCCTGAAATCAACGCTCCCGAACAGGCCATCTCAGACCATAAAGAAGGTTTGGGATATACAATTTTCTTGCAGCAGCGTATGGAAGTAATAGTCGTCAGGCATATAGATTATGAAGGTCAATCGGCGGTCGACAACGTACGCTACACGTTCTTTAAAGGCCGTAACAAATTCTTTTCCGTCCCCTGGAAAGCAATACTATTTACAAAAAAAGAAAAGCCTGATTTCGTCATCATACAAGGTGCAATATTCCCCTTTCAAACGATCATTACAAGAATGCTCTTGCCCGACACAACCAGGATCATCGTTCAGCATCATGGGAACCTACCGTTCGGCGGTGTAAAGAAAACGCTCCAAAGGTTGGCGGACAGGTGTACGGACGCGTATATTTTCACAGCGCTGGGGAACGCAAAAATGTGGCTCGATAAAAAGATAATAAACCGTATTGGGAAATGCTTCGAAGTATTGGAAGCATCAAGCTACCTGACCCGGCAGAATAAGCAGGAAAGCAGGGCGAGACTGAAAATCAAAAGTGATAATGTGTTCTTATGGGTGGGACGGTTGGATGCAGATAAAGACCCAGTAACCGTTATCAAAGGATTTGAGATGTATCTACAGACAGATCCGTCTGCAGAATTATACATGGTCTACCAGTCCCAAACTATATTATCTGAAGTGGTGGCCACGATTGGACATAACAACTTGCTGAAGAATGCCGTTTACCTCGTAGGGAAAATACAACACGAGGCACTCGCAACATGGTTCAGTGCGGCCGACTACTATCTGTCCGGCAGCACCCGCGAGGCCGCCGGTTATGCACTGCTGGAAGCAATGGCCTGTGGTTGCATCCCGATTGTGACAGACATACCTCCGTTCAGGAAAATAACAGGAAACTATGGTTTCCTGTTCCCTC
>CAYNGS010000750.1:0-1864 GCA_964396625.1 uncultured Flavipsychrobacter sp. | reverse complement strand
TACCCCTGCGGCTATCTTTATCTGTTCTTTTATAAGGTCATAGCTGATCACTTCCTCGGTCACCCCATGCTCCACCTGTATACGGGTGTTCATCTCCATGAAGTAGAAGTTGCGGTGTTTATCCACCAAAAACTCTATGGTGCCCACGCTCTCATAATTTATTGCTGATGCTGCCTTAATGGCTGCTGCGCCCATTCGCTGCCGTAGTTCAGGCGTCATAAAAGGCGAGGGCGACTCTTCCACCAGTTTCTGGTGGCGGCGCTGAATAGAGCAATCACGTTCGCTCAGGTGGCACACGGTACCAAACTGGTCGCCCGCTACCTGTATCTCTATATGGCGTGGCTCTTCCACAAATTTTTCCATATACAGGCCGTCGTTCTTAAACGACGCTGCTGCTTCCTGCTTGGCTGTGTTAAAGGCATGTTCCACATCCTTCTCACTCCACACTACGCGCATGCCCTTTCCGCCGCCGCCGGCTGTTGCTTTTATGATCACGGGGTAGCCCATGTCGCTGGCCAGTTTCTTGGCTTCATCCACGCTTTCCAGCAGCCCTTCCGATCCCGGCACTACAGGTACACCTGCCTTTATCATCGTCTCCTTTGCAGTTATCTTATCACCCATCTTGCGTATCATCTCCGGCGTCGGGCCTATGAATTTGATATGATACTGGGCGCATATTTCAGCAAAATTTGCATTCTCTGCCAGGAAGCCATAACCCGGATGTATCGCATCCGTATTCGTGATCTCCGCAGCAGCCATTATGTGCTGAATATTGAGGTAAGAATCCGTGCTTTGCGGCTTGCCAATGCATACAGCCTCATCGGCAAAGCGCACGTGCAGGCTGTCTTTATCTGCCGTCGAGTACACGGCAACGGTACGGATACCCATTTCACGGCACGTGCGTATGATACGCAACGCTATCTCTCCACGATTTGCAATTAATATTTTTTTAAACATCTTTTTAGAATGGTTCAGTTGCGCATCGGGTGGAAGATTCAGTCTGTTTGTCATATGATCCCGCACTCAAAAGCGTATGATGTTTTATTTTTTTGTTGAAAATTACCCCGCTAAGCCCCTTGCTTCCATACACCCATTTATCTGCTCCTCCCTGTGCAACAATTTTGCGCGTGAAAATGGAGCGCAGATAAAATTACATAGGCTCAATAATGAACAACGGCTGATCATACTCCACCGGCGACGAGTCATCTGCCACAACCTTCACAAGCCGTCCGCTAACTTCGCTTTCTATCTCGTTAAACAGTTTCATTGCTTCTATAATGCACAGCACCTGTCCCTGCTTTATCTCGTCACCTACATTTACAAATACCGGCTTGTCGGGCGATGGGCTGCGGTAGAATGTGCCGATCATTGGAGATTTGATCGTCAGAGCATTGCTTGCCGGTGCTGGCACAGCCGGTTTTTCGCCAGCGGGTGCAGGTGCCTGAGGTGCCGCCGGTGCCTGTTGTGGCACGGGTTGCGGCGCCTGCATCTGCATAGGCTGCTGCATGGTTACATATTGTGCCGGTACCTGTGTTTCCTGCTTTATGGTTATCTTGAAGTCGCCTTCTTCTATGCTCAGTTCACTGATATTAGACTTGTTGATCGTTTTTATCAGTTCCTGTATTTGTTTGTATTCCATGAATAATATCTTTAAAGTAGTTAGTTATTGGTAACGATCCGGCAGCAGTGAAATTGAAAAAATGACCATGCCACCATTTAACTTCTTAACTCCTTAACCTCTTAACCTTTTTCCCTTTAATCAATTACCCCTTCACCCTTTCAATATACGCGCCGGTCTTTGAATCTATCTTTATGAGCTCGTCTGTGTTCACAAACAATGGCACCATAATCGTCGCCCCGGTCT
>CAYNGS010000749.1:0-1869 GCA_964396625.1 uncultured Flavipsychrobacter sp. | reverse complement strand
GCCATAGCGAAAAACGAAAAAGGCATAGGCCTTGGACTTATGATGTGCAAGGAGTTCATGGAATACCAGCATGGCAAAATATGGTTTGAAAGCAAGGAAGGCGCGGGCTCTGTGTTCTATGTTACCCTGCCGCAGACCAAGATATAGGCCGTTTTTTTAGCGTCATGCGGTTTTGTCTGTTTACTTTTCTGAAACTTTCCCCTATTTTTGAACAGCCTGAATATCAGGCACACACTAAAAAAATACACATTGAAATACGTCGTACTCTTCCTTATCTGCGTCTCAGGTTTTGCACCCGGTAACGCCCAAACAAAAAAACACGTAACGAATCCGAAGGCAAAGCAACTGAATGATCAGGCGCTGAAATTGTACACTACTGCCGGCGACAAGCCCGACAGCCTGGCGCGCATCAACCGGATGTTCGATGAGGCTATAAAGATAGACAGTTATTACTACGAAGGATGGAGCAACAAGCTCAGTTTCCAGTGTCACTTCGACCATTTTGCGGAAGGCCTGAAAACGGTGAAGAAAATGATGCGCCTGTTCCCGAAGGCCGATGAGGTGGATATGTTCTACGGTGTGCTCGAGTATAAGACGGGGCACAAGGCCGAGGCTGCGGCTGTCTTTAATAAATTACTGAAAAAGTACAATTCCCTGCTTGAAAATAATAAGGACAACAAAAATACAAAGGGCCTGCTATTTAACAAAGGTGTGATGCTGGTGCTTGCCGATAAAGATGCTCAAGGAAAGGCGCTGCTGAGAAAAATATACGAGGAAGAAAAGGATCCGATGGTGAAAAGCAATATCGCCTTTTACGCAAACAGCACCAAGGAGCAGATCATTGACGACAAGATACCGGGCAAGTGATCAGACCACCCTTGCTGCCGCCTCTGCACATCTTTCACCATCTATAGCCGCAGACACTATGCCACCGGCATATCCCGCCCCTTCGGCACACGGATAAAGCCCTTTGATCTGAATATGCTCAAGGGTTTCTTTATGGCGGGGAATACGCACCGGCGAGCTGGTGCGTGATTCGGTGGCCACCAGCACAGCCTCTTCGGTAAAGTACCCTTTCATTTTTTTTCCGAAATCGACAACGGCCCGCCTCAGCGCGTCGTTTACCGCCTGGGGAAGGACATCTTTTATAGGTGCGCTGTGAATACCCGGCAAGTATGAGCAGCCGGGCAATGTGGACGATAGTTTGCCGCTCACGAAGTCGGTCATGCGCTGAGCGGGCGCCACCAGCCTGCCGCCACCTGTATCAAAAGCCTTTTGCTCCACCATTTGCTGATAATGCATGGCTGCAAGCGGGCCGGTAAATTTGTATGCTGCAAAATCCCTTTCATCTACAGCTACCACGGTACCGGAATTAGCATAAGGATTATTCCGCTTAGACGGCGACCAACCATTCACCACTATTTCGCCGGGGCCTGTTGCTGCAGGGGCTATGATCCCTCCGGGGCACATGCAAAAAGAAAATACACCACGCCCGCTCTCCTGAGCAACAACAGAATAGCTGGCAGGAGGCAGGAACGGATCGCGGACGCTGCAGTGATATTGCGACTGGTCTATGAGCAGTTGCGGATGCTCAATACGAACACCCAGAGCAAACGGCTTGCTCTCTATGGCGATGCCTTTGCGATGAAGCAGCATAAAAACATCGCGTGCCGAGTGGCCGGTGGCCAGTATTATAGCCTTGCAGGCGATGCTTGTGCCGTCACTCGTCAGTACCCCTTTTACCGAGTCGCCATCAAGTATTATATCTGCAAGCTTTTGCTCAAACCGCACTTCGCCGCCACAAGCTACTATCTGTTCGCGCATGGCGGTGATGATCTGCGGCAGTTTATTGGTACCGATATGCGGATG
>CAYNGS010000748.1:0-1875 GCA_964396625.1 uncultured Flavipsychrobacter sp. | reverse complement strand
CCGGAACCGGCCCGAGATATAGGACTCGGAGGGAAGGATATCTATTTCATAATCGAGCGAGTCGTAAGGAATGATATCGCGGATAATGGCGGGGTTGGCGATCTTTGAAAAAACGGTCTTAAAGAAATCACTGTTTACCCGGAAGAAATAAGTAAAGGAAATGAGCACCACCAGTAAAAGACCGAGGTAGAAGCCAAGCTGCAGCAGCACAATGTTTTGCACCGATGCATTTTCGTCGTACCACTGGTAGTTGATAGCGGCCAGCGAATAGAACACGAGGAACGGCAGGGGGATGAGACAATTGTTGTAACAATACACTACAAAGGCATGGCGTGTGGCGCCCACATAGGGCATGCGCTTGCTGTGAATGATGAAGGTGGTGATCTGCCACATCATAATGAAGACGGACATGGCGCAACCCAGCAAAAACATACTGACAAAACTGATCTTTCCGAGGTACTCGGGTGCAAGGAACAAAGACCGGGCGCCAAAGTGAGAAGCAAAATTTCCGGTTATGACCATGAGCAGGATAAGCCAGAATACGAGCAGCAACTGGTACTTGCGGAAATGAAGCAACAATAGCTGCACCGGTAAAAAGTAATATATGGCCGACAGCACTTTCTTCATTTCATGGTTCGTTTGAATGTTAGACCTTGATCTGCAGACAGACCAGGGAGCGTTCCTGTATATAAATGTAGAGATATAGTTTCTCAGAAATATCACAAAAGTCTCAGAAAAAAAATTTAATTGAGTTTTTGTTGACTGCCAGTGAGTTAGGCGGAATAAATATCACAAAAATATCAGGTTATTATCACACTCCGGCGAGCTCAGTGCAGGCTGTCTCGTCCAGCCCTTTCCGGAGGAAAGGGCTGGACCAGTTGAATTATTTTGCTGCGGATATGGGGTCGGGAGTTTCGGATTGGTTCTGATCTTGCCGGCGAATACGTTACAAACCAGCTACTTCTTCCGGATATTCATCATATTGTTTTTTGCTTTGCCATTGTTTCCGGGATGGGTATTAAATTGGATCAGACAAAGTCAAAGCGGAGTTTATCATTCGACAATATGCAAAACATACCCCTAAAAAATACTGAGGGCTCACGCGTATTATCGCACCCGCAGAATCTTGATTTTGAAAAGCAATGAGTGGGCTGCTGAGTATAAATGACCCAAATGTTACACCAGTATAAACTTATCAGCATCATTCAGAAAAGGAAAATTATCCCGCACTTTTTGCAATGTGCTTTTTTCCAGGGTTACTGTATGCACGGCTGTGTCGTTTGGCTGCTGCCAGATCATTTCGCCCAGCGGGCCAAATACGCTGCTGTAGCCGGGGTAATTATTGTTCTTGCCATCAAGGCCCACCCTGTTCACGCCAACTGCATAGCATTGGTTTTCGATGGCGCGGGCCTGCAGTAATGTCTTCCACGCCAGGATGCGCTGCTCGGGCCAGTTAGCCACATAGAGTAACACATCGTACTCATCTCCCTGGTTGCGGGCCCATACCGGGAACCTGAGATCGTAGCACACCTGCAGATTGATACGCCAGCCATTTACCTGCACCACCAGGCGTTTCTGGCCGGGCGTGTAGTGCTTATCTTCGTGCGCAAACGCAAACAGGTGGCGCTTGTCGTAAAAGCCGATAACACCATCTGGCTGCACCCAAAGCATGCGGTTGTAATAATTGCCGCCTTCCTCAATGATGAGGCTGCCGGTGAGTATGCAGCGGTGTTTTATTGCCATGTCGGCCATCCAGGTAACCGACCGGCCATCCATTGGCTCCGCAAGGCGCTCCGGGGCCATGCTGAAACCGGTAGTGAACATCTCGGGCAGCACGACGATGTGTTTCGGCCCGCCGATGCGGGCTATCATGTC
>CAYNGS010000747.1:0-1876 GCA_964396625.1 uncultured Flavipsychrobacter sp. | reverse complement strand
AAATAGAAAACGGGAATCCAAGATAGCTGATCTCATCATACTGCACCGCTTCCTCCGCCCCCCTTGTGTTGGCAATAATTGCCAGCAATTTTGTTGTTGTGCCGTTCATATCCAGCATCGGGATCACCTCTTTTGTATCGGCCAGTTGAGGAATTGCCTTTGCCGAAACAAATGACCCGAAATCGAGCACATCAAAACCCACCTTCAGCAGGGCATTCAGGTAGCTGGCTTTGTCTGCAGTAGGGATAAAATGTGCCCAGCCCTGCATCGCGTCGCGCGGACATTCAATCAACTGTAATTGTTGCGCCATAGCAAATTCAATATTGTATACCTCGAAATCGTACTATGCTATTCAAGCATTGCTTCAAGGCTATTGGTGGTAAGTGGCTTATTGATAAACTGTTTTACAGAGGCGTATGTATTTACCCGGTTGAGGTCATTATCGTTAATGGAGGACGAGATCACGTAGAGCGTATAATATGCCTTTGTATCGTTGGGCAATGTCTCAAACGCCTCTACAAACTCGAATCCATTCATTATCGGCATCTGTATGTCCACCAGCACAATTGTATGAAATTCGTCATCATTCTGGGCGGTTCTGATGAACTCCAGTGCATCTTTGGCCTGCAAAAAAGACCGGATACTATCGCTCTTTCCCGTATTCCTAATAATTTTCTCGGCGATAAAACAATCTAGTTTGCTATCGTCAATGACAATAAAATTCAGTTTCTTAGTTTGCGACATTTGCCTTACCCGGAATTATTAGTTTAAAAACTGTTCCCTCGTTAAATTTAGATGATACCTCTATCGTGCCATTCAGTTTACCAAGGGCATCCTTCACATTGTACAGCCCAAACCCCGAACCCGTGGCCTCAGATGTGGCCCTGTAAAACATCGTAAAGATATTATTTATGTGGCTTTCGTGAATGCCGATGCCATTATCACTTACCGTTATTACTGCGTTATTGTCGGCCACCTCAATATTTACATCCACAAATTTATCCTCAATTTTCTTCCTTTGAAACTTAAAAGCATTCGACAAAAGGTTATTCAGTATGATCTTGATAGAGATTTCGTCCGAAAGAAACACTTCATTTTGCGAAACATTTACTGTAAATCGCACATTGTCCATCTTTCCTGCCAGCCTGAAAATTGCCGCCGTATCAGCAAGGATATTGTTGAAATCGATCTCTTCAAAAACCAGCTTACCTCTTTTCAGGTTATAATAATCATGCGTGCTCTTTATGAATTCATCCAGCTTTTTCACCGCGGCTTCCATCATGTTCAGCATCTCTCTCAGGTCCTCCAGGTTGTCCATTGTTTTAGCAATGTCCAGCGCGCCCAAAACACTCAGCAACGGCCCCCTCAGATCATGTGTAACACTATAGGCAAACTTACCCAACTCATCATACGCCGACTGCAGCTCCACATTTTTGGCAGCAAGCAATGAGTTTGTAATATAAAACTTATTCCCTTCTTCTATTGCAGATCTTATGTCTGTATCGGTCCATGGCTTCTTTATATACCTGAAGATGTGGCCCTTGTTTACCGCGTCGATGACCGACTCGATATCGGAATAGCCTGTTATCAGCATTCTTACCGGATCGGCAAACTCCTCCCGTATTTCCTCAAAAAACTGCACCCCGGTCTTATCCGGCATCCTTTGATCGCACAGTATCACGCTTATGTCTTTATGCGCATTCAAATGCTGAAAGGCCTGGTCTGTGTTTACGGCTGTATAAATAACATAATCAAACCTGAACGTAGCCTTAAAGCCGTTCAGGTTATTTTGCTCATCGTCTATGTATAAGACTTTTATTTTCTCTTGCGTACTCAAAATTATTTCTGAATTAAAGGTAATATAAGAATGAATTCT
>CAYNGS010000746.1:0-1878 GCA_964396625.1 uncultured Flavipsychrobacter sp. | reverse complement strand
GCACAGCCACCGATGTCACATACTGCCCCGCAATGGTGATGATCATAGCTGCCGCGGCAGTTCCCAGCACCATCGGCATAAAGCGCCTGATCATGAATTTGCTCAGCGAGTGTGGGCTGTAGCCTATCTGCAGTAGCAAGGTCAGCGATTGCTGTGCCCTCGCTATCGTCAGTTCTATGAATAGTATGAATACCAGCGTGCCTATACCCATCAGCAGCATAGCCAGGAACCCCGTCCCTGTGGCCACCACTTCCACTATCGCGCGTATCTTGCTCCACCGCAGGTTCTGCGAGTTAGTGTTATAGTCGTGTCTCTGCAGATACGCGCCAAATTTTGTATCCGATGGGTCTTTCGCCTTTATGATCAGCTGCGATGGCGCTTCCTGCTCACCCGGTCTGCCATACCTCTGGTTGCCGTAATCGATAAATGATTTAGGGGCCAGCACAGATCCTATCCGGTCCGAGAAGCCTACCACATGCGCGGTAAACGTCTCCACCCGGTCTCCGCTGCCCACTTTAAGGTTCAGCGCCAGCGTTTTTACGGATCCCTCCGATAGCTGCGGCAACCCCTGGCTGGGTGCAAAAACATAGTTATAAATATCCAGGAACTGCGACGAAACTATTATTGGCAGGTTGATACTGCCGGGCTGCCATTTCCATTCCTCGGGCATTTTATCTATGAAGTTGTCCGGCACGCACTCCAGTGGCAGGTCGGTCGCAAATCCCAGCTTACCCCCCATCATAGCATATACCGGAAAGTGGTTCGATGTGATCACCCCCACGTCCAGCACCTCGGGCGCCTGCCGCAACGAATCAACGTCCTCCGGCGAGAAAATAGTTGCATTAGCAACGCCCATATTCTGTTCCGTTACTTTTTTCCCTATGATCAGGAAGGTGCTCCCAAGCGTATCATTCTGGTTCTTTCCATACAATAGCTCCCTGAAGTTCCACCATATCATCACCGACAGCAGCAAAAGAGTAGTGCCGATACACAATGCCAGCAACGCCGCCCACAACCTCGACCGGTGCTGCGTACGCAACAGCAGTTTCTTAAGCATATTTTTTTGCGTATTGTCGCTCACAGCATTACGGTTTGGGTGTACGGAAAATAGTTGTTCTCATCCAGGTCTGCGATTATCATACCGGCACCATGTTGCTTTACCACTTCACTTATCAGAGATATGGCCTTCGCTGTGTTGGCATGGTCCAGGTGGCTGAATGGCTCGTCCATTACCAACCATTCAAAAGGTTGCAGCAGGCTGCGTACTATGGCCACGCGTTGTTGTTCACCATAAGAGAGGGTATTTGCTACGGAGTTTTTTTTATCCTTTAGTCCAAGCCGGTCCATCCATTCTTTCGCCTGCGCTTCAGTCACAGTACCGGTCAGCCGTCGTTTAATATCTATATTTTCCCACGCAGTAAACTCCGGAAAAAGCCGCATATCCTGGAATATAACACTAATACCCTTTGTGCGCAGTCCTGACAGCGTTTCATCATTGGCGGCGGTAAGGCTCGTACCATTCCATTTTACTTCGCCTTCGTAGTCCTTCCGCAGCCCATACAATATATGCACGAGCGTCGTCTTTCCGGTTCCCGAAGGGGCCTGCACAAATACATATTCACCTTTATTGAAACTCCGGTTGGTCTTCCACATGCCGCTTTGATAGGCATTCACTTTTTCGCGCAATGGTACCGGTATAACTCCTTGTAAGGATAACTGCATTAGCCGACTGAATTATTGTTCAAATGTACTCACTCTATCACTATACAATAATAATGCCTGCTATTAATTAATTGATTTGCAGTGCCAAAATTATTCCGAATTAACAGAAAATTATACTATGTAATGGTCATTTGGCCCCGGTTACACAATTCTGCA
>CAYNGS010000745.1:0-1880 GCA_964396625.1 uncultured Flavipsychrobacter sp. | reverse complement strand
TGCGGGGTTGATCGGCTGTGCCGGTCAACCCCGCATTTTTGTATCAAATTGAAAGTTCGACCGTTAAACAACGCCACTGAAATTCAGTTGTTTAACGGTGTTTTATGGATAAACCTCACAGTAATTTTGTGTCGCAATATTGTTGTTGATCGTTCACTTCTTAAATGCACCGTTATGAAAAAAATGATTTTAATTATCCCATTATTTGTTATTGGCGCGGTTGGCGCACATGCGCAGAGCGTAGGACCAGCCACATTGAATGCAGCGGGCGGGACTACCATTATCAGTTCAAATGAATTCAACTGGTCGGTGGGCGAGATGACCATGATAACCACACTGAGCACGCCATCGGTAATTGTAACACAAGGTGTGCTGCAGCCGGCTGAGATAACGCTTGGAGTGGCAACTGCTTCCTCTCTTAAAGATCAGTTGCATGTATTCCCTAATCCGGCTACATCGCTGGTGAACCTGCAGTATTCCGCTGCGAGTGAAGGTGTATTGACTTACCATTTGATGGACGTTGGCGGACGGGTGGTTGCGAGCAAAGCGATGACACTGAAAAAAGGAGCGAACCTGAACCAGGTAGACTTATCTAACCTCGCTGCAGCCACATATCTGCTTGAGGTAACAGTGACCGGCAGCGACGGTGCCACAAATAATATTTCGTACAAAATTGACAAACTAAAATAAGTAAATAATACACCGCTAAAAACAAAAAATTATGAAAAAGATATTGCTTTCGATTGGATTGGTTCTTTCCTCAGCTATTGCTGCAATGGCGCAGGCGCCCCAGATGCTGAATTACCAGGGCATAGCCAGGAGCACCTCCGGTGCGCCGTTAACATCTGCGTCCATAGGGTTGCAGATAACCATACACGATGCTACACCAGCGGGTGCCGTTGTGTACCAGGAAACACATACTACCACTACGAATGCCTTTGGGCTTTACAGCGCAGCTGTGGGTGGGGGGACCGTTGTTACCGGTACATTCGCCGGTATCAACTGGGCAAGCGGGCCTAAGTAGATGGAAGTGGGGATAGACCCCGCGGGCGGCAGCAGCTATACAAGCGCAGGTACCGCGCAGTTGCTCAGCGCTCCGTATGCGCTTTATTCCAATACTACAGGGTCTGTTTCCGGTACTACTAACTACGTATCGAAATTTACTTCGGCTACTGCCATAGGAAACTCACACATAATAGATAATGGTACCACAGTGGGTATAGATACCTCTACACCGACCGCCATGTGTCGCCTGCAGGTATCGGGTGTAGGAACCTTTGGGGCGCTGCCATACTACCAGGCAGGTATAGTGGCGGATGGAGCGCCGACTGCGGTTAGCGGAACTGGTGTTTATGGCGAATGCGGCTGGCGGGGCGTATATGGCCGTAATCCCGGCACTGCAATAGGAACTGAAGCCGTGGGTGTATATGGTAAGTGTGAAGGAGGTTCCTATACATCATATGGGTTTGGGACAAAGGGAGAAGTTACCGGCACCGGGCCTACAAATTATGGCGCATATGGCAGCGCCACAGGAGGAACCACGCACAACTACGGTATTTATGGTACGGCGAGCGGAACCGGGGCTTATGCCGGTTATTTTTCCGGCAACGTCAATATCACAGGTTCGATTGCCAAAGGCAGTGGCACTTTTAAGATAGACCATCCGCTTGATCCGGAGAATAAATATCTCTACCACTCATTTGTGGAAAGCCCGGACATGATGAACATATACAACGGCAATGTTGTGACCAATGCAGCAGGAGAAGCCATTGTTAGGCTGCCCGATTATTTTGATGCCCTGAACAAAGATTTCCGTTATCAGCTAACGACCATTGGTCAGCCCGCCCAGGCTTATATACTTAACGAGATAAGCGGCAATA
>CAYNGS010000744.1:0-1887 GCA_964396625.1 uncultured Flavipsychrobacter sp. | reverse complement strand
CAGTTCGACAATTCGGCAATGTGACGATGCGCGTTTTGCGTGTGTAAGGAAGAATGTGGGAATATGAGGATGCCTGGTTGTGAGGGATAAAACCTGTTTTGTACATTTATCTTCCTGCAACGATTAATGATGCAACTCAGATCCTGACGCATGGAACTAAGAACAGCAAAAGGCCGGCTTTTTTTCTTCGCAATGCTGGTGATATCTATGCCGTTGCTGGAGTCTGATTTTCATTTTATAGAAAGCGGCAAACTCAATGGCGGCTCGGAAAATGTCCCGGATCCGCAGTTCTCGCTGGCTAAATGGTGGGATGGCAGCTACCGGAAGCAAAAGACACGCTACATAAACGATAGCATGGGGTTCCGGCCCGACCTCGTGCGCATCAACAACCAGCTCGATTACTGGCTGTTCAGGAAACTGCATGCCGGTGATGTGTACGTAGGCCACGACAACTATCTTTTTGGCAAGCTGTATGTGGATGAATACTACGGAAGAGACTATATAGGAACAGCCACCATCAGAAAAAAACTAATGATGCTGAGGCGGGTGCAGGATACATTGGAGCGGATGGGCAAGACATTTGTACTGGTTTATGCACCTTCCAAACCCTATTTGTACCAGGAGCAAATACCTGACTGCCTGCGGGAAACGACCGTACCCGACACGACGAATTATAGATCATTCAGGCGACTGGGAGACTCGTTGAAAATAAGGCAGGTAGATTTCAACGCATGGTTTGTATCGATGAAGGAAACGTCGAAAGATGTGCTGATGGGGCGGCAAGGCGTGCGCTGGACCATGTATGGCGGCCTGATTGCCGGCGACAGCATGACAAGGTATGTAGAACAAAAACGCAACATACGAATGCCGCAGCTCGTCATCAAATCAGTGAACTATTCGACTGAGGCGCAGCATACGGATGACGACCTGTTTGCAGTGTCAAACCTGATCTTCCCGATAACAAAAGAGCAGTTTACCTATGCCGATTATTTCTTTAGGGATTCGGGCACAACCAGGCCAAGAGCGATCTACATCGGGGATAGCTTTTTGTGGACGTGGATAACAAATGGCCAGATGCACAGCACTAATACCGACTGGGAATTCTGGTGCTACTTCTACCAGGTGTGGACGGAACAGACCATGAACAACGGAGGGTCATTCGCGCCACGGGCCTTTTACGACTGGCAGAGATCACTGGCAAATACCGACTGCGTGATCGTGGTGCTGACACCGCCCGGCCTTAAGGATCTCGCCTTCAAAGACTCGTTCATAGATGTATTCTACAACTACTTCTTCCCGAATGTATAGTGGTGTATATTCTTTTGAAGTGGGTATAATTTCTGAAAATTATATATATCTGAGTAGGCCGGCATCTTACAAAAAAACGCAGCAGGCGCTAACCTAGTAAACTGATTCAACGATCCACGCGAGATGGTATTTAGCAGTATAATATTCCTATTTTATTTCTTTCCCCTGTTTTTCTTATTCTATTATCTCGCAGATAAAAAATATAAAAACAACCTGATTCTTTTAGGAAGCATTATTTTCTATGCATGGGGTGCACCCAGGTTTATATTTGTCATTCTTGGCTCTACGGTGGTCGATTTTTATGTAGTGCGTTTGATGTCATCAAGTACTGCTGCCACACGCCGAAAATTGTTGTTATGTACTTCATTATCTTTAAATCTTGGCCTGCTGTTTTACTTTAAATACTGCAACTTCTTTATTGACAACATTAACCACATACTTTTCCTTGGAGGAATGAAACCCGTCGGATGGGAAAAAGTAGTATTGCCTATAGGCATTTCTTTTTTCACATTCGAAACGATGACGTACGTGGTGGATATATACAAGGGATTAAACAAACCCATCCGCCATTTTTGGGAC
>CAYNGS010000743.1:0-1889 GCA_964396625.1 uncultured Flavipsychrobacter sp. | reverse complement strand
GAACACGCCGCCGATAAGACAAAGCACGATCGCTTCCAGCAGAAACTCCCAAAGTATAGAAGCTTTCCGGGCGCCGATCGCTTTTTTCAGACCAATTATTTTCGTGCGTTCCTTCACCGTAACGAACATAATATTGGCAATTCCGAAGGCCCCAACGATCAAAGAAAATCCCCCGATTACCCAGCCCACAAGATCGATAGTGCCGAAGATCATCTCAATGCGCTGGGATACCTGGCTGAGATGATTGATGGCAAAATCATTACCCTGTCCCGGCTTCACCTTCCGCATCCTGCGCAAAACGCCCTCTACCTCGTATTTTACCTCCTCGAGGTTCTTTCCGTTCGCGGCTTTTATGATCAATGCAGGATCATATTCAAGCGAGCGCACATCAAGCAGGGATGCAGCTGCGTAATAGGGATAGATAACAGCGTTGTCGAAATCGAACCCCGCCATGTTTTGTCCCACTCTTTTCATGACACCGATGATCACGAATTTTCTTCCGAAGAAAGTGACGCTTTTACCTAATGGGTCAACATTTGCAGGGAAAAGACCGTTGTACACTTCGTCGCCCAGTACGACGCTGTTGGCGCCCCCGTCCAGTTCGGAGGTGTTTAAATATCTGCCTTGTTCGATCTCGATATTTTGCAACTTATCGAAGTTGTCCATGACCGCGTAACCGGCAATACTGTTCAGGTCTATATCATTGTACTTAACCGTCATGCGACGGGTATTCAGGCAAAGCGTGGCAAATGCCACATCAGGCACCTGGGTTTCAACAGCTTTTACTTCCTGTGGCGTCATGCCGGGACGGCGCCAGTATTCCCACCATTTATATTCGCCGCCTTCGTCCATCCATGGCCATCTGCCCACATATAATACATCGCTGCCCAGCGTTGACATGTCCTTCTGTATATTATTTTTCATGCTGTCCAGCACGGTAAGCACGGCAATGATGCAAAAGATACCGATAGTGATACCAAGCAGCGAAAGAAAAGTGCGCAGTTTATTGGCTTTTAATTCAAGAAAAGCTTGTACAATGCTCGTGCCTAATATCTGCGCAATATTGTTCATCGGTCAGCAAATTTAATATTTGATAAGTTGCCGGACAGGAATTATTTTGTTCAAGCAAGCTGGCGAATTGTGCGCGAAGAATTTTATAGTCTTCTTTTTTTCATAGGTTTGTAACCCAAACTTATTTCCTTGCGTTCCGCAACTTCATTTTTAATAAAGAATAAGGCGCTTAGTTATCCGTTATTCAGGAATTACCTGTTGCAGCGATTTGGCGTTATTATGGCGCTGAATATGCAAAGTACAATTGTCAGTTACTTCGTATACTACAAGCTTACTTACAATGTGAAAACAAACAGTGGCGACCCGTTGGCGCTAGGTATGCTTGGGCTGTGGGAGGTGATACCCGCAATAGGATTCTCTTTGTTTTCGGGTCATTTTGTCGACTTAAAAGAAAAAAAGACACTGATCGTGCAGTGCATCATCGGCTATATTGGCCTTTCCGCTTTCTTTGCTTTCCTGGCCTGGCCTCACCTGCAGCATACGCTTTCGGGCCGGGAGATATTGTGGCTGGTATACGCTGGTATTTTTATTGGCGGCGCCTTAAGAGCCTTCCTCGGGCCGTCGTCGTTTGCGTTACAGGGAATGTTGGTGCCGAGAGAGCTATATGCCAATGCAACGACCTGGAGTAGTACCTCCTGGCAAATTGGCGCGGTGATAGGCCCATTGTTTGGTGGCTTTATGATCCTGACGGGTTACCAGGCAGCCATAATAACCGTTGGTGTTATCGAGATTATTTCTCTTGCCTCCATAATGCGAATTCCGAGACAGGCAATTTTAAAGAAAGAAAAGGAGCCGATAGCCAAGAGCCTGGGAGAAGG
>CAYNGS010000742.1:0-1893 GCA_964396625.1 uncultured Flavipsychrobacter sp. | reverse complement strand
CCTTTGCCGGTTCCAGGTAGTAGGGGCTATCATAGTAAGTTGTGTCGATCTGTTCCTGCTTTACAAACTCGTTGATGTCTATCATCTTGCTTTTTTTAGGACTCACTTTTTCAAAGTCTTCATCAGTAAGCACTACATAGTCGTCATGATATTTGTATCCTTTTACAATATTCTCCCACGCCACTTCTTTGCCGGTATTCACGTTAATACGCGCGAAGCGGATATTGGCATGCCCATGCTTATCGAGCATGTCGAGGTCCAGTTTGCTGTCGTGTGTGGCGCTGAACAAACGCACAGGAATATTTACCAACCCTAAACCGATAGAACCTGACCAGATGGCGCGCATAAACCAAGTTTTTATTTTATATAAAGAAAAGCAAAAAAAGCGTGCCTGTAAATGATTTTAGTCAATACATATATTCTGAAGCGTCTCTTATATATAATAGATATAATTTATTTTTTCAGTTTTTCACCTGTATTTTTTTAGTATTCCACCCTTTACATTTAACGGGAAAAACACCCTTTTTAATCACCGTTTTCTCACGTAAGAAATCCCTTCATCCATGAGCAATTTTACATCATATAAAAAACGCTACAGTAATGAACGGGACATCAGCAATACAAGGAACACGCCTGACGACAAGGGAAAGAGAAATTCTTTCCTGCATAGCTGAAGGGCTCAGCAGCAAGCAGATAGCAAGCAAGCTATTCATCAGCGAATACACAGTTGCCAACCACAGAAAAAATATGCTCAGTAAACTGGGCGCTAGGAGCAGCGCTGAGTTGGTAAAGCTGCACATGGGCACTATACAATGGTCGAAATAAGAATTAGCTATAAAAAGCTATTTTATTATAAGTACTGAATGTCAATTTTTGTTTTCACCATTTTACACACAAAAAACAATATAATATTATGAAGACAACCTCCGTTATTTCGAAAATTAAATTGATGGCAATTTTAGCGCTTTCTGTAATGGCGAACTCTTTGCAGGCGCAAAGGGTTACCGCGATAACATCTGACAAGCCGACATCTTGTGGCAGCACAGACGGAAGTATAAAATTGGCCGGATTGTTACCCAACACCACTTATACAATTCAATATCAGCAGGTAGGTGCTGCGGCTGCCGTTGCTCCGTTGAATTCTGATGCCAACGGTAACCTGGTGATACCTTACTTGTCTGCAGGTAAGTATGTTGGCCTAAAGGTCAATTCCGTTTCCTATCCAACTCCCGTGACGCTAACAGATGATTGCCACGTGGACGTATCGTCTACAAATCCAACATCCTGCAATTTTTCTGATGGAACTATTACGGTTTACGGGTTGATAAGGGATAGCTCGTATCTTGTTAATTTCAAAAAGGATGGGAAACAGCAACCAACGAAGACGATTAAAGCTAATAGTTCTAATAGCGTAGTTATATCTGACCTGGAATCTGGAAATTACAGCGAGATTAATGCAACAAATTCTGGGATCGTTAAACAATCATTAGTGCCAACCGTAACGCTGACTGATGAGATCGGAAAGATCGGAAAAAACACTTTCCAGGTGTTTGGGGCTCTTTATTCCGGTGCTACCGTTAAGGACGATAATTCGACGAACCTTACACAATCGTACTTGAGGTTTAACATCCCATTCGGAAGGAAAAAAGGGAAAGACTGTGATTGTGATCCGGGTGACAGGTGGGTAGTGGGGCGAAATTTATTTGCCCAGGTCACTTATTCCACCAATATAGATGATCTGCACTATGTCGATTCGACAGGTAATACAGGCAAAAACCAAATGGGACAGAATCGGTACGTAAATCGGCTCGACTTATTTCAACACGCCAATTTTAATGTCAATTTCGATTTTCCTTTTGTCACTTATTTCATTCCTGAAATGAAAGGTAATGG
>CAYNGS010000741.1:0-1893 GCA_964396625.1 uncultured Flavipsychrobacter sp. | reverse complement strand
ACCCTGCCTATATAGAACAGTATACTGCACGTTACACCCAACATCAATGCCGTTGACAGATTTGCCGGCGCTATCAGTGCACATGTAAGCAACATTGGTATCAGCACGGGGACAAATCCTTTTTTCAGGTCCTTTATGTCTGCCTGCTTCATGCTGAGCATACGCGCCAGGAACATGAACAGTGCCAGCTTAGCCAGGTCAGAGGTCTGGAACGTGAGATTAATAACGGGCAGCTTTATCCAGCGGGAACCTTCATTAAGGCTTGTGCCAAAAAACAATGTATACACCAATAATGGCAGGCTCGCCAGGTACAGTATCACGGCAACCCGGGCAAACTTTGTATAGTTGATCCGGTGCACCCAGTAGATGATCAGCAGGCCAAGCCCCAGCACCATCACCTGCTTCACAAGGTAGTAGCTTGAGTTCTTTTCCATCCTGTATGCTAACGAACCGGTAGAACTGTAAACTGCCAGCAGGCTGAAAAAGGACAGCACGAGCACTACGCCCCATATCACCTTGTCGCCCTTCGTTTTTGTCAGCAATTGTTTCATACAACCTTTTATTTATTTCTATTTATCGACGCACAACTACAATCCCCTCACGGCCTCCTTAAATTGCCTGCCGCGATCTTCATAATTTTTGAACAGATCGAAACTGGCACATCCCGGCGCCAGTAAGACTACGTCTCCGTTTTCTGCTATCGAATAAGCTGCAAGCACGGCGGCATCGGCACTTTTCGTTTCGACTATCGTCTCAACAACTCCCTCAAAAGCCTCTATTATAGGTTTGTTATCCAGCCCCAGGCACACGATCGCTTTTACTTTCTCTTTCACCAGTTCCAGGATCTCAGAGTAATCATTTCCTTTATCTTGCCCTCCCAGGATCAGTATCGTTGGCTTCTTCATACTTTCCAATGCGTACCAAACCGAATTCACATTTGTAGCCTTGCTATCATTGACAAACTCCACACCCCTTACGGTTGCTACATATTCCAACCGATGCTCCAGCCCTTCAAAGCCCAGGAAACTCTCGCGTATTTTTTCCTTTCGCACGCCTGCTATCCTCGCTGATATTCCCGCTGCCATACTGTTATATTGATTGTGTTTACCTTTTATTGCAAGATCGTGTATGGACATATCCAGGTTTTCCCCGTCATACTGTATGTGCAACCGATCTTTATCAATATAGCCGCCTTCGCTCCCTGTGTTGTTTTCGTTCATCGTAAAATAAATTTTGTTCGCGTGAATGGAATGAGTTGCCATGTATTCTTTAATTGCAGTATCGTCTTCGTTTACTACAAAATAGTCTGTCGGATTCTGGTACTTTGTTATTCTGAATTTTGAAGCCACATAATTCGCAAACACATAGTCATATCGGTCCAGGTGGTCGGGCGTAATATTCAACAATACTGCCACATCAGGCCTGAACTGGTGAGTATCGTCGAGCTGAAAACTGCTCACCTCCATTACATACCACTCGCAGGGTTGCTCGGCTATTTGCCGGGCAAAGCTGTAACCGATGTTACCCACCATCGCCACATCATAGTTTGCTTCTTTCAATGTATGATAGGTAAGTTTTGTAGTCGTGCTTTTACCGTTGCTTCCTGTAATTGCTATTATCTTGCTGTCTCCTTTATACCTGAATCCAAATTCTATTTCGCTGCACACTTCTATACCGGCCGCCCGCACTTGCTTCATTATCGTCACTTTGTCACTGATCCCGGGGCTCTTTACAAGGCATCCCGCATTTAATATTTTCTCTATCGTATGCCGTCCTTCTTCAAAGTCGATTCCGCTTTGCTCCAGCACCTCCTTAAAATGATCCTTTATTACCCCTCCGTCGCTCACAAACACATCCCATCCCTGCTGCTTGCCCAGCAAAGCCGCTCCTACA
>CAYNGS010000740.1:0-1894 GCA_964396625.1 uncultured Flavipsychrobacter sp. | reverse complement strand
AGGGTGGATCTATCAATGAAAGGATACAGCTTCACAGTAACATTGCCAATGGCATGTACCTTTTGAACCTGCGTTCAGAATCAGATAATAAAGTATTCCACATTGTTGTTGAGCAATAGTCAATAACAAAAATGAGTTGAAAGAACGTTCCGGATAACCCGGAACGTTCTTTTTTTAACCATAGCTCCTCGTAAACAACAAGATTATTTATTGTTTAAACCAATATCCCTATTGCCGTTATTTAATGGGATTAGCTGATATTTGCAACCTCATTCACAAACATGAAGATCGGCATAGTATGTTATCCTACGTTTGGTGGTAGCGGGGTGCTTGCTACGGAACTTGGTATTGCCCTTTCTGACAAAGGGTACGAAGTGCATTTCATTACCTATGAGCAACCAGTCAGGCTCAGCCAGGCATTTCATCCCAATATCTACTTTCACGAAGTAAAGGTGCCTACGTATCCGTTGTTCGATTTTCCACCTTATGAGACAGCTTTAGCAAGTGCAATGGTCAACGTCATCGTAAACCAGCAACTGGATATCCTGCACCTGCATTACGCCATCCCCCATGCGTCGGCGGCCTATTTTGCCAGGCAGATACTTAAGAAGACGGGCAGGGATATTCCGTTTATTACGACGCTGCACGGTACAGATATAACCCTGGTAGGCAGGGATGCCACTTATGAGCCGGTAGTAACATTTTCGATAAACGAATCAGATGCTATAACCGCAGTTTCCAGCAATCTCAGGGAGGAAACGTATAAGTCCTTTAAGATCGAAAAAGACATACATGTGATCCCGAACTTTGTCGACGTGAAACGTTTTCACCAGACAGACAAGGATCACTTTAAGCAAATGCTGGCTCCGCAGGGCGAGCGGATATTGGTGCATGTATCCAATTTCCGTGCCGTGAAAAGGGTGAAAGATGTGATCAGGATATTTGAAAAAATAAGAACCGAAATACCTTCCAAACTGCTGATGATAGGGGATGGGCCGGACAGGCAAAATGCGGAGGACCTCGCAAGGCACCTCGGCCTTTATAACGATGTTCGTTTCCTGGGTAAGCAGGAGCAGATCAGTGAGATATTAAGTATAGCAGATCTGTTCATTTTACCGTCTGAGACCGAGAGTTTCGGGTTGTCTGCCCTGGAAGCAATGGCTTGCAGCGTGCCTCTCATTTCAACAAATTCCGGCGGCTTGCCTGAGATAAACATCGAAGGTAAAACCGGGTTTCTGAGCGACGTGGGAGACGTGGAATCCATGGCCAAAAATGCTGTGTATATATTGAGTAACGACGAACGGCTGCATCATTTCAAAAAGGCGGCTATCGCCCAGGCCCGGAGATTTGAGAAGCAACATATAATTCCGGTTTATGAAAAACTGTATTGCGAAGTAATAGCGGCTTACAAAGCACAGAAGGCAATAGTGAACTGAGCTGATTATTCCATTCATTATAGTATACAACATACCGTATTTTTATATTTTTGCAGCAGCAAAGTCACATCTTAATCTATTCATTATGCCCTCATTTGACATAGCCAGTAAAGTTGATCTGCAGACTTTAGACAACGCAGTTAACATAGCAAAAAAAGAAATCGACAACCGTTATGATTTCAAAGGTACGCATGTGACGTTTGAACTTAATAAGAAGGAGATGACGATCTCGATAGAAGTGGAAACTGATATGAAACTGAAACAGTTGGAAGATGTGCTGCTGACGCGGGCCATGCGGCAGGGTATCGAGGCGAATAGCTTTGACCTGAGCAAGGAACCATCTGCATCCGGTAAATTCCTGCGCAAAACTATAACGATAAAAAATGGCATTGATAAGGATTACGCCAAGAAAATAGTGAAACTGATAAAGGACAGCGGGCTCAAAGTGCAGGCGGAAA
>CAYNGS010000739.1:0-1896 GCA_964396625.1 uncultured Flavipsychrobacter sp. | reverse complement strand
ACTCCGCTGCTCTCATACAGCCAGGGGCTGCATGTTGATAGCACGAGGTTTATTAGTGGCTATGAATGTTGCACATTTATACGTTATGCGATACCCACTGCTGATAAAGGGATACTATTTGTTGGTGCTGACGATGGTAACCCAGGCGGGATCATTCCATTTTTTCCTATTGATACCGGAGTATATCAAAATGTGCTTATTGGTAAAATAGACAGCAACCGGCAAATAAGCTGGATAAAAGTATATGGAGGCACAGATGATGACGGCGCGGTATCAACTTGCCAGACAGCGGATGGGGGTTACGCAATTTTAGCTACAACAGCCTCTAATGACGGAGACGTGACAGGGTTTAAAGGAGGAGGGGGGGATATTTGGCTGTTGCGGCTTGACGCGAGTGGAAACTTACTTTGGGAGAAAACGTATGGCAGTACGTTACAGGATTACGGTATCTCAATAGCCAATACACCTGACAATGGTTTTATAATACTTGGCGGAAGCAATGGAAGCGATGATGATGTTCCCTTTCACTACGGAGATTGGACAACTTTCGACTGGCTGGTGATAAAAACAGACAGCGCAGGTAATAAACAATGGAGTAAGGATATTGGCGGCACTGCTGATGAAGGTGGCGGCGGGGCTATTCTGCCTGTTGACGGCGGTTATTATCTTGTCAGTAGCAGCGGCTCTGTTGATTACGATTGCACAGATACTGCCTGGCATCCCACTGTTCCCGGCGCAGGAACCGGCAATAATTATTTTGTGCTACGATTAGATAACGTTGGCAATGTCTTATGGGATAGCAGCTATGGCGGCAGCCATTCTGATGCAGTCGCCTATGCGATGTTTGATGTAAGAGATAGTACTATAGTAATAAACGGTACCACAAACTCAGATGATTATATGGTTACCGGTTATCAAGGCATGGGCGATATGTGGGTGCTGAAAATAGATAAGAACGGAACTCTGTTGTGGCAGAAAACATTGGGCAGTACTAATGATGAAACTGGAACAGGTATATGTTATGGACCAAATAACAGTTATCTTATTTTGGGGAGAACCTTTCAAGGGCCAATAGGTAGCGGAGATTGCTGGTTATTCGCATTAGATAATATAGGTAATAAAATTTACGACAGAATATTTGGTGGCAGTGACGATGAGAATCCTAACAGTATTATTCCTTGTTCAATCGGGTATGCAGCTTTTGGATATAGTTTGTCCCCAGAATTTACCGATGGCAGAACAACTGGCAGATACAATGATGGAGATAACGGCTTTGTTACCTACATAGATTCCGGAATTCTATCGACGAGACAATTAATTTCAAAGGAATCAAATTTATTAATTTATCCCAACCCATGCGATAACAAGGCAAACGTGGTTATCTCGAAAAATTCTCCGGGCTGCATCACCGTGAGAAATAGCATTGGAGAGATCATTTATAACGAACGCGTATTACGTACAGTTTTTGACTTGAAAACGGATAATTGGCCTTCAGGACTGTATTTAGTGAAATGGCAGAGCGATGACGGTCAATTAATGATCACGAAATTAGTTAAGAATTAGTCACCACATAAACATCTTCTTATGTTCTCAAATGTACCCCCCAGAATCGCTGTGCTCTGCGTTTCAGTTTTTCTGACGATATTCAGCTTTAGATTGTCCGCACAGTACATAGCGCCCCAGCCGCCTCACTATTCCATCGTAAGCACAACCGGCGCTACGCTGGAACAAGTGATAGACGCTATGTATGCACATGCCAATGCTAATGATACGGGTGAAGGCGGTACGCTGGAGGAGATCAGTATCTTCAAAAATTTCTGGCAGCAGCGGGTAAGCGCAAATGATGGCTCGGGAGTGAATATGTTTTCCAAGTATTATGCTGCGCAGAAACCATCC
>CAYNGS010000738.1:0-1899 GCA_964396625.1 uncultured Flavipsychrobacter sp. | reverse complement strand
TCCGAAAAGGGAGTGAGGTGTTATGTTCGGCGACGTAGCGAGCGAAGGAATAGATTGTTTATATAGTGGAAAGTGTTTTCCGTTGTCGGGTGGTTCTGGTGCGTATGGTGAGGTTTTAGGTTTGTTGTTGGTTGCGGACGAGCGCTGTTTCACGCGGTTGTTGTGGTTTTAATTGTTCCACGTGGAACAAATGTATTATCGGTAGTGATTGCGGTAAGCAAATTTTATTAGAAAGGAGACTGATTTATATATAGATCGGCCGGTGTATCTTTGCCAATATGTTTCCTGAATATGATGTTATAGTGGTGGGTGCTGGGCATGCCGGTTGTGAGGCGGCGGCGGCGGCGGCGAACATGGGTTCGAAAGTGCTCCTGGTGACGATGAATATGCAGACGATCGCCCAAATGAGCTGCAACCCGGCGATGGGGGGCATAGCTAAAGGGCAGATAGTGAGGGAGATAGATGCGCTGGGGGGATATAGCGGGATCGTGAGTGACAAGAGTATGATCCAGTTCAGGATGCTAAACAAATCGAAGGGGCCGGGTATGTGGAGCCCGAGGTCGCAGAATGACCGGATGCTTTTTGCTGCTACCTGGCGCGAAATGCTGGAGCAAACGCCAAACATAGATTTTTGGCAGGACATGGTGAAAGGGCTAATTGTTTCACGTGGAACAATTAAGGGGGTGGTGACGGGAATGGGGCAGGAAATACTGGGCAAATGTGTCGTGTTGACCAACGGCACTTTTCTAAACGGTGTCATCCATATTGGTGAAAAGCAGTTTGGCGGAGGTAGAATAGGGGAAAAAGGGGCATACGGGATCACGGAACAACTCGTGGAATTTGGTTTTGAAAGTGCGCGATTAAAGACGGGAACTCCGCCAAGAGTAGACGGCAGAAGTCTTGATTATACAAAAATGGATGTGCAGGAGGGGGACGAAGAAGTAGTAGGATTCTCTTACCTGCCTGTAGAGCGGATAAAACCTAAAGAGCAACGCTGCTGCTGGATAACCTATACCAGCCCGGAGGTACATGAGATATTAAAGACCGGATTTGAGCAGTCGCCAATGTACCAGGGCAGAATAAAGGGCAGCGGGCCGAGGTACTGTCCGAGTATAGAAGATAAGATCAGCCGATTTGCGGAGCGAGACCGACATCAATTGTTTGTTGAACCGGAGGGCTGGAGCACGGTGGAGATATATGTGAACGGATTTAGCACCTCACTGCCAGAAGAAGTGCAATATAAGGCTTTGAAAATGGTGCCAGGTTTTGAACAGTGTAAGTTTTTCAGGCCGGGTTATGCGATAGAGTATGACTATTTTCCGCCTACGCAGCTGAAATTCACCCTTGAAACAAAGCTTATCAGGAATCTGTTCTTTGCGGGGCAAATAAACGGGACGACAGGCTATGAGGAAGCGGCCTGCCAGGGATTAATGGCCGGAATAAATGCAAGCAGGTCTGCGCAAGACAAGGCGCCGGTGGTGCTGGGGCGAAGTGATGCATACATAGGGGTGCTTATTGATGACCTGATAAATAAGGGTACGGATGAGCCTTATCGAATGTTTACAAGCAGGGCGGAGTATCGCACACTGCTGCGACAGGATAATGCAGACCTTCGCCTGACCGGACTTGGGCATGAGATCGGGTTGGCTACAGATGAGCGGCTGGGCCTAATGACGGAAAAAAGGAGAAAAGTTGCCGAGATCAAAAGTAAGCTGGCAAGTTTCCCTATTGATAATGAGATGGCCGGGGCGTTACTTGACGAAAATAATTCGACACAGCTTACAGAAAGAACTAAGGCGGCCAAACTTTTGCTGCGGCCCGGCATCGGGCTGAAGCAGATGATAGCTGCTATTCCTGCACTGAAAGAAATGATCGGTGAGGCAAATGAGCTTGTTCTGG
>CAYNGS010000737.1:0-1904 GCA_964396625.1 uncultured Flavipsychrobacter sp. | reverse complement strand
TGGTAAACGAATGTTCTGCCAAGTATTGGTAAGCACAATATGCGGCGTGAACAGCATGCCCGGGCAATGCTGTGGTGTATATGAACGAGCGAGCAAAGTTCACGAGATATTGTTTCAGCAATTCGTTTCCCACCACCGCCGCGCCGTGGCAACCTAAAGCTTTCCCAAACGTATGTATGCGTGCAAAAACTTTGTTCTGGATCCCTAAAGTACAGACGAGCCCCTCGCCATGCCTGCCCACAACACCGGTGGCGTGAGCCTCGTCTACAATAAGCTGAGCATTATGCACACCGCATAGTTCTGCAATGTCTTGAAGAGGCGCCATATCACCATCCATAGAGTAAACGGACTCAATAACCACGATCATGGGACCCCCATCTTTGTGCCGCTTTAGTTTTCCTTCCAGGTCGCTCAAATCATTGTGCTGAAATTTATACCGGCGCTGACACTGGCTCAGCCTTATCCCGTCTATGATACTCGCATGGCACAACTCATCGGACAATACGGTTGTATGCCTGCCTGCAACTGCTGACAGGAGTCCCACATTGGCATCATACCCTGAATTGAACAACAACGCCGCCTCTGCGTTATGGAAACCAGCAATTGTCTGCTCGAGCTGCTCTGCCCGCTCACTATTGCCCGACAGCAGCCGCGAACCTGTAGAGCCCGTTGCATGTATATCAATGGGGAACGGGTGCATCAGAGATGCCAGGGTGCCGTTTGTAACTAATCCAAGATAGTCGTTTGAAAAAAAATCGACCGGTGCATAATTCGTTCTCAACTGCCGCATATTCCCGGCAATTTCTCTCTCGCGCAATTTATAGGAAAGGTATTGCTCAACAGGATTCATGCTGCATAGCGTTCTGTTTGCCTTTGGGGTGCCCATCTGCAAATGCAGCCTTCGGCCTCAACCCAAGTACCTGGAACATTTCCATGTCTTCATTGTACTCAGGATTGGGCGTGGTGAGCAATTTGTCACCGGCAAATATAGAATTCGCACCTGCCATAAAGCACATTGCCTGCTCTGCAACGGACAATTCCCGTCTGCCGGCAGACAAACGGACGGCCGACGCGGGCATTACGATACGGGCGGTAGCCACCATGCGCACCAGTTCATCGAAAGGTACGCGGGTATTGTCGGCAAGCGGAGTTCCTGCTACCGGCACTAAAACATTTATCGGCACTGATTCGGGGTGTTTGGGCAGGGTTGCCAGTGTCAGCAGCATTCCCATGCGGTCTGTGTCTGTTTCGCCAAGGCCGATGATGCCCCCGCTGCATACGGATATCCCCGCCTGCCGCACGTTCGAAAGTGTGTTCAGCCGGTCGTCGTATGTACGTGTTGTTATCACCTCGCTATAGTGGGCTTCAGAAGTATCGACATTGTGGTTATAAGCATAGAGCCCCGCTTCCGCCAGGCGCTCTGCCTGGTTGGGCGTAAGCATGCCCAGTGTGCAGCATACCTCCATATCCAGGCGGTTCACTGCCTTCACCATATCCAGCACACGGTCAAAATCGCTGTTGTCGCGCACTTCGCGCCACGCCGCTCCCATGCAGAAGCGCGAAGCACCACCCTCTTTTGCTTTTTCGGCAGCCTTTATTACCTCGTCCACCTTCATCAGCGGCTGCACCTGAACGCCGGTATGATAGCGCGCAGCCTGCGGGCAATAACCACAGTCTTCACTGCAGCCGCCGGTCTTGATCGACAGCAGGCTGCTTATCTGCACTTCTCCGAACGCGTGATACCTGCGATGCACATCGGCAGCATCGAGCACTAATGACAATAACGGGCGCTCGTATATCTCCTGTATTTCTTCAATGGTCCAGTCATGACGAATATCACTCATGTATGCAACGATTTATAGGGCGAAACTATTTGATTTTCGGGAGGAATTAAAATTATTGTG
>CAYNGS010000736.1:0-1907 GCA_964396625.1 uncultured Flavipsychrobacter sp. | reverse complement strand
CAAGCTTTACGATATAGGCGATGATGTGGTGGCCCTGCGCTGGAACACCAAGATGAACAGCATAGGCGGTGAGGTGCTGGAAGGCGTACAAAAATCTGTAGCGATCGCCGAAGAAAAATATAAAGGGCTGGTCATTGCCAATGGCGGAGCTAACTTCAGCGCGGGTGCAAATGTGGGATTGATATTTATGTTTGCCGCTGAGCAGGAATATGACGAGCTGGATATGGCCATCCGTCAGTTTCAGGGCACTACGATGAGGCTGCGCTACAGCAGTATACCTGTAATTGTGGCGCCGCACGGCCTTACACTGGGGGGCGGCTGCGAGATGTGCCTGCATGCCGATGCGGTGCAGGCAGCGGCGGAGACCTACATAGGCCTGGTGGAAGTTGGCGTGGGGCTCATACCCGGGGGAGGAGGCACCAAGGAACTGGCACTGCGCGCAGGCGACAGGAACATTAAAGAAGATATAGAGGTCAATTATTTGCAGCAGCTATTTATAAACGTTGGCACCGCAAAAGTATCTACCTCGGCCCATGAGGGGTTCGACAATTTCGTTCTCCGGCCGGGTTTTGATCATATCTCCATCAATCCCGACAGGCGCGTTGCCGATGCGAAGCGGAATGTACTGATGATGTGGGAGCGCGGCTACACGCAACCAATTCCCCGCACTGATGTCAAGGTACAGGGACGCGGAGGCCTTGGCGGTTTGCTATCGGGCATTCATGGCATGTGGCGCGGCAATTACATCTCCGATTACGACAAACTTATTGCCGAAAAACTGGCGCATGTGATGTGTGGCGGCGATCTGTCGTCGGCAGGAACCGTAACCGAGCAATATCTTCTTGACCTGGAACGCGAAGCATTCCTGAGCCTGTGCGGTCAGAAGAAAACGCTGGAAAGGCTGCAGAGCATATTGACGACCGGGAAACCACTGCGGAACTAATTTTTATATGGTCAGGCTACTATCAACAATTATTTTGTGCTTCGGCCTTGCACCGTCTTATGCTCAGTCGGCGGCGCAAATGGATGCAAAAGTAGTCTACTATCTTGGCCGGATCGACTATTGGCGGCAAAGCTCATCTGACGGAGCTATTGATTCACTGACCTCCGTAAACGACAGTCTTGAGCATTATTTTTTAAAGGTACTAAGTTTGAAAGCTGCCGTGACAGCAGATTTTAAAAAATCAAAGGAAGCCGGGCTGGACTGTATCTCGTCTGAAGACGGCAAAGTAAGATTCTATGACTGGGATACGTGGACAGGTGGCACCATGCATATTTTCACCGACCTTGCCCAGAACAGGACCACGCACGGCGCGGCGGTAATGCGGATCGTTGATACCACATCTGAAGGTGATCCGGGTTGCTTTTATACAAATGTGTATTCAACCAAAACTGCCAATGGCACGATCTACATGGTACTGTATGGAGTCATCGGTTCGAACAGGGACAAAGGCGAGGGCATAGCGGCCTATGCTATACAAAACGATACGTTGGTGCATAAACCTGTTTTCCATACTGCAACCAAATTGCTGGACCATATAGAGTATGGTTACGACTTCACGCTGGTTGCCGATATAGAAGGCGAGCGCCCCGGCATTCACTTCAGCCCGGATATGCAAAAGCTATACATACCTGTTGTTAAAGAAAATGGCGCATTTACTAAAACCTTCTTAGTCTATGCCTTCGACGGCAATAATTATGTTTTCGATAAGAATTTAAAATAATAATATAGACTATATTTGGCGTAATAACATTAGATGAAAGAGATAATGAAACTCGTGAAGCAGGGTTTGCTAAGTATATTAGTATTATTCCTAAGCAATTTTGCTGTAGCCCAGTCCGTTTCTGAAGCCCGCCAGTTTGCGGCCGAAAAAAAATACGATAAGGCTATCGATCTATACAGCTCG
>CAYNGS010000735.1:0-1915 GCA_964396625.1 uncultured Flavipsychrobacter sp. | reverse complement strand
CCGTATAGCTGTTGGATGCCATACTCAGGGAAACGCCGTTCACTTGTCTTTTTGAAAATAAAGTGCCCATGCTGAGATTGAGTCCGTTAATACACTCATGCACAGAATCTTTCCATTCAAAAAACCTGCCGGTAAAGTCTTTGTCGTTGTGATCGTAGTGCTGCTGAACCGGCAAGGCCACTGTGAGTACAAATTCGGGAATGACGAGGAATGGGCAAATTATTGTGAACTCCGTATTGGCCCCGTTTATGGTTTGCAGACCGTGCCATTTCGTAGCCACTATGCCCAGGGCGAGCCCGTTAATATGATCTGTGGCTGATGGAGTAACCCATAAAATATTTCGCGTTTTCTTATGATGACGAAGCGGCCCACCGTAACTGCATCGAGCGAAAGCACATAGGCCAAAACAAATAAATAAGCAGGTAAAACCCAAAAATCTCACATATTGACCCATAAGCTATTTTTGGTGCTATGGCCGATACCTGATGCCGGCTGTGAACGGAAAAACAGATACGAACTTTCCGACCGAGTTGGGCATTACACCAAGCTGCAAATAATCGCCGGCGACCTCTGCATTAAAGCCAATGTGCTTAGATGCATAATAAGTTGCGCCGACCTGCAACCCAGCCGAGAACCCAACGCCCCCGGTATTGTCGCGAAATGTTTTGTCGTCGTTGAACTGTTTTTTATTGATGATATCGAGATAGCCAAGGCCTGTGCCACCATATAGTTTGAAACGCTTCACGGCGACTATCCTATTAAAGAACAACCTGAAGCCGACAGCGGGGTTGGCCAGAAGAACCTTGTAGCCGTTGCCTGCATAGCTTGCCGGGGGTATATTATAATTGATGTTTGCACCATTAAAATAGGCCTCGCGCGGATCGTACATTTTATAGGAAAGCCTCATTGCACCCACTGACATGCCGAGCTGCCAATGATGGAGGTTCAACATACCTTTAATGTTGCCGGTTGGATTTATCAAACCTCGCGAGGGGCCAAATATGGGGTCGCTTGTGAAATCGGAAGGCAGCGAATTCTTTACGACACCTACGTTAAGACCGAACTCCAATTTTTGTGCGATCGCATATCCGTAACAGGAGATGAACAGGATCGATGCAACTATGTACCTCATAGTGTTCGTTTTTGTAATGCTAAAACGACATTTTTGAAATATTATTGTGCCGGAGGGGACGTTCGCAACCTCTAAAAAATTCGCGGGTATTGGGCAAAACAAAAAAGCCTCACTGTAATCAGTAAGACCTTGAAGCTTATAAAAACTATTTAGACCGGTCGATGTGCGAAATTAATTTGCACTGCTTAGCGAAAATGAACCAGGCCTGGCGCTTTGGACGATCGAGGGATTTGCCTCGAGAAATACGTTCAGGGGTACATATTCCTCGGCCCTGATGCTATCGAACTTTACCATGAGCACTATCGAGTTTGCGATGTATATGTCTGTTACACTCACACCCTTGGTTGTGAATGGATCGAGGAATGGTTTTTTGCCATCGAAAGACAGGTATTTGGTCAGGCCGATCACTTTCGCCTTACGGTTGGACTTGCTATCCATAAACCTAAGCTTCTGCGCATATTTTGCATTGAAAGCGATAATGGACTTATCTGCTTTAAAATTGAGTTCGTTAAATTCTGCGAGTTTCATGGTTACGATCTTTATGAGTTTACGCTTATTTTTTATTATCGTTTCGATGCTCCGTTCAATAAAACATTCAGGCTGCCAAGCAGGTTTGCGAGCGAAAGCGGCTTGCAGACAAAATCGTCGGCGCCGGCCTTGAAGGCGTAAACGGCAGCCTCAGAAATATTGTTGCCGGTCAGGTACACAACGGGGACGCTAAGCTTCTGCTTTCTTATATCGCCGTTATCGCCGGGTAGTGTCCAGTCCATCAGGATGAGGCCA
>CAYNGS010000734.1:0-1918 GCA_964396625.1 uncultured Flavipsychrobacter sp. | reverse complement strand
CCATAAGCTGCAAATGGTTTTTTATAAAGAGTTTTATGAAAGACTAAAGCAGCACATTCCGTTCTCAAAATCTCCGAGGTTATTTACCGGGAAGAAGGATCTGCCATCGAATACCGACATGCTGTTTAGCCTGGGCGGAGATGGCACAATGCTCGATGCCGTATGTTTTGTAGGCAATACTAATATTCCGCTGATTGGGGTGAACCTCGGCAGGCTGGGCTTCCTGGCCGCAATACCGGGTGAGGAAGTGGAGGGCGCAATACTATCGCTTGTGAAGGGATCGTACACACTTGAAAAAAGATCGTTGCTGCACCTCGATTCGAGCATTCCGCTTTTCAACGGCTCGCCGTTCGCCCTGAATGAATTTACCATTCACCGGCAGGACACTTCTTCAATGATAAAAATACATACTTATCTGAATGGGGAGTTTCTGAATACGTACTGGGCAGATGGTCTTATAGTTGCAACACCAACGGGATCTACCGGCTATTCGTTGAGCTGCGGCGGGCCGGTGGTTTTTCCGCAGACTTCAAGCTTCGTGATCACGCCCGTGGCGCCTCATAATCTCAACACACGCCCCATAGTGGTGCCCGATGATAATGTTATTTCGTTCGAAATAGAGGGACGTACCGAACAGTTTTTATGCACGCTCGACGCGCGCACCGAAACGATAAAAAGCAATGTGCAGCTTGCAGTAAAGAGGGAGCAATTCCAGGTATCGCTCGTACGTCCCGATGAGCATAATTTTCTGAAAACAATACGCCAGAAATTATACTGGGGTATCGACAAAAGAAATTAATCCGGCGCGTATGCGGGAGCCTGCGAAGCGGGCAGTGCAATAGTCGCGGAACCGCGTTACCATAGCCGTTTTCCGAAGTGAAGTGCTATTTGAACAGTTAATTGCCGAAATCATCGAAAAAAATCATTTCCCGATTTGTTTATTGTCTAAAATATTCCTACTTTTCGCGATAAATAGGATAATATTATTTTAATAACTAATAATTAATAATGTCACCTGTTTAAAATTGGCGGTTAGCCTTTTGGTGAAATCAATTTTTTTTGAGCATAACAGTTCACTTTATTTTATAAGATCGTATGAAAAAAGTCTATTTTTTATCCATGCTTTTATGCATGAGTTTTGCAGCCCTATCTCAGCCAATCAACATCTTCTCAACCGGTGCCGGCGGTTCGTTTACTACAGGTAACTCTACCGCAACCGTGCGAACGGACGGGAATATTGTGTCTACAGCCGCAACTCAGAGGGGTTATGCAGTGATCGATCTAAGTGCAATACCGGCGGGCGCAATCATTACCAGTGTTACTGTAAGTTTTAACAAAGTGGTCTATGGCGGCACTCCCGGAGCAGGTGGTTGGAATATCCGCGGTTTCGCGGGAGATCTTTCAACGGTTACTACAGCGGCCGCATTGTTTGCCGATATGGGCGGAGCCGGATTGCTCACAAACGCTTCCTGGGGATTTGGTACGGGCAACGTTACACTTGCTTCAACAGCAGCCTCGATCGCATTTGTTCAGGCTAACATAGGCAGCAAGGTTTCGTTTGTGTGGACGGGCGGAAATACGAGGATATACACCATTACAGGCGAAACCGGCGCAGCTACAACGACCGGCACCCATGCGCCATTCATCACTGTCAACTATACCATACCTCCTCCTTGCCCCGCGCCCACGGCAGTTTCTGCCACTGCGGTGCCCAATCCTGTTTGCGTAGGAGCAAACATTGTGCTGACCGGCGCTGCAACAGGCGCAACAACTTACACATGGTCCGGCCCAGGTGGGTACACAGCTACCGGACTAACGCAGGCTACTCCTGCTACGCTCGCATCGGCAGGGGTTTATACGTTCACTGCCACCAACGCATGTGCAGGTGGTACACCAACATCGGTTACTGCTACTACAG
>CAYNGS010000733.1:0-1919 GCA_964396625.1 uncultured Flavipsychrobacter sp. | reverse complement strand
CGAAGTGCAGGTAATGAGTGCCGGTACCGGAATAACGCACAGCGAATACAACCCCAACCCTGATAAGAAAGTCAACCTCCTGCAAACATGGATATTCCCCGACAAAAAGAATGTTCAGCCGCGTTACGACCAGAGATCATTTCCTGCAGACGAGCGGATCAATAAGTTGCAAGCGGTTGTTTCCCCTATAGACACTGAAGACCCGGGGTTGAAAATTCATCAGTCGGCATGGATATACCGTACTACACTTGAAAAAGGCAAAAGCCTCAGCCATGCACTGCACAGCAAGGTACATGGCGCGTATATTTTCCTTATTGATGGAGAGGTTACTGTTGCCGGCCAGCAATTGACCAAAAGAGATGCGCTGGGCATCAGCGAAGCAGACAGTTTCGAACTCGTAGCCGGTGAAACGAGTGATGTGCTTATATTAGAGGTACCTATGATGGGCTAATTTCCCGTTCCCCCTGTTTTTAATTACAACCGGCGGACGAAACAGGAAAAATGACTGAACACTATGCAGACAATTGACGGACTAAGAGAACGACTGAAAAATCCATTGCCGGGCCTCAGCGCCCAGGAACTAATGATGGGAAGAGTTTTGTCAATGCCTGTAAAAGTGCCCGACAATGCCCGGCCAAGCGCCGTCCTATGCCTCCTTTTTCCGATGAACAACGAGTTGCACCTGCTGCTTATGAAGCGCCGGGAAGACAAGACAGCACACAGCGGCCAGGTAAGTTTTCCCGGCGGCAGTTACGATACTACCGATGCTGATCTTAAGGCGACCGCACTTCGCGAAGCTCAGGAAGAAGTAGGCATAATTTCGTCAGAAGTAGAAATCCTCGGGGCGTTGACCCCACTCTACATTCCTGTCAGCAATTTCAACGTTTACCCGTTTGTCGCCTATGCGAAGCAGCGCCCTGTATACAACCTCAGCCACAACGAAGTGTCTTATACGATAGAAGTCCCCCTCGGCAGCCTATTGCACCCCGACCGAAAGACCAGGGCCGACGTCGAATCGCCCGTAATGCCCGGAGTGATCAGGCAGGTTAATGCCTACCGTCTAGAAGACGGCACTATTATATGGGGAGCTACGGCCATGATCATTTCTGAACTGGAAGCCACGCTTGCATAAGTGTATCAACACCAATTACCGTCGCACAATGGCACTATGCCGATCACGCGGAATGATATTTATGTCAGCTATTGAAATGATGTCCGCACAATGCCACAAATAGATCAGCGCCAAAGGGCAGAAAAGATCCGGAAGGGTGTATTCCGGTTCTTTTCTTTGAAACTGCTCGTTACCGGCAGTCTTTTCCTCGCATCATTATACTCATTCGCAATTATTGCCCATGAGGTGGTATATGAGAATGAACAAGCCTTCGACAACAGGGCCTTTGCTTTTTTCGCTGCATATTCTTCGCCCGGTTTAATTAGTGCAATGCAGTTTTTTACTTTTTTTGGGTCATCCGGCTTCCTCTTGCCTGCCTACACTATTCTCGTTGCTTACTTTGTAGCTAAGAAAAAATTCCGTTATGGGCTCCACATAGCCATTGTTGCATTAAGCAGCACCGCCGTCATGTTTGCGCTGAAAAATCTCACCCATCGCCACCGGCCTGAATTGCCGATAATCAAGGGCATCACGAATTACAGTTTTCCAAGTGGTCATGCACTCTCTGCATTCATATTTTGCGGCATTTTTATTTACATCGTCTTGCATGCCGCTATATCGCAGCTTAGTAAATGGATATTCGCTTCGTTGCTGGTCTGCTTTGCGATCACAGTGGGAATAAGCCGGATCGTACTGAGGGTACACTACCCCACCGACGTTGTTGCATCCTTTTGTCTCGGTATACTGTGGGCTATAACATCGCTCTGGATCCTGAAAAAGATCAGTCAGAAGAATTAGAAGAAGGATG
>CAYNGS010000732.1:0-1929 GCA_964396625.1 uncultured Flavipsychrobacter sp. | reverse complement strand
TATGTATATATAGTTATTAAATGTATTGGTAAGCATACTTGGAAATTTAACTCACGAAACAGGGATGTTTATGTCAATTTAATATAAATTATTAATTTAATACGCAGAATAATGGACGCGGGTGAAAAAGAATTTCAAGAGGCATTGTTTGAATCGATATTTAATTATTCTGATAACGCCATATTAACTAAGACACTTGACGGCGTGATCACATCGCTGAACAGGGCAGCCGAACAGATGTTTGGCTACACTCCAGGCGAAATCATCGGGCAAAATATTTCCATTCTCATACCAGCCAACAGAACACAGGAAGAAGCTGATATCATCGAAAAAATAAAAAAGGGAATTCTAATCAGGCAATACGAGACAGAGCGTCTTCGGAAAGATGGTTGCATTATCGACATTTCCATCACTGTGTCTCCGCTGAAAGACAAAAGCGGGAACATAATCGGCGTATCAAAAATAGCGCACGACATTACGGCACAAAAGAAAATGCACGAAAACCTGATCAGAAGCCTGAAAGAAGTTGCAGATTACAAATACGTTCTCGACAAGTCTTCAATTGTTGCGATCACCGACCAGAAGGGGATCATCATCTACGCAAACGACAACTTCTGCAAGATATCAAGGTACAGCAGGGAAGAACTACTGGGACAAGATCACAGGATCGTCAACTCCGGACATCATGAAAAATCGTTCATTCGCGAACTTTGGGTAACTATAGCCAATGGAGATGTGTGGCGGGGCGAAATTAAGAACAGGGCAAAGGACGGAAGCTATTACTGGGTGGACACAACGATAGTACCCATACTTAATGAAAACAAAAAACCACATATGTATGTGGCCATAAGGTCGGATATTTCGGAGCGAAAGAAACTTGAATTACAGGAAAAGAAGATCGCAGCAGACCTGCTGCAGAATAATAGTGATCTCCGCCAGTTTGCCTACATTGTTTCCCATAATCTTCGCGGGCCTGTAGCCACTATTTTAGGCATTTCCAATTGCCTGGAAGATGAGGACGTGACGGAGGAAGAAAAAAACATGTTCATTGACGGCATCATCGAATCGGTGAGAAAACTCGATACGGTGATCTTTGACCTGAACAACATAATGGATATTAAGAATGCCGTGAGTGAGAAAAAGGAGGTGGTTTATTTTTCGGTGATTCTCAGTGACGTGATCTCTGTGGTTCAAAAAGGAATGGACGACAAACTATCTACCATAAAATGCGACTTCAGCGAGGCGGAGTACATCATCGGTCTGAAAAGTTACATGTACAGCATTTTTTACAACCTCGTATCGAACAGCGTTAAGTACCGGCAACTGAATACACCCCTGGCTATAGAGATAACGAGTAAGAAAACAGAGGGCAAAATAACATTGCGCTTTAAGGACAACGGTATAGGTATAGACCTGCACAGGAAAAGAGACCAGGTATTTAACCTCTACAAACGCTTTCACCCGCAATATGCCGAAGGTAAGGGCATAGGACTGTATATGGTGAAAACGCAGGTGGAATCAATGGGAGGAAGAATAAGTATTGAAAGCGAAGTGAACGTAGGAACTATCTTTTGTATTGACTTTGATATACGGGAGTTGGATAATTAAAGAATTTCGCACTATATTTCATTTTTATTTAAACTTCTTTTATGACACACCTGTATTTATACGCAATAAATGATTTCATTCACAACAATTGGGATATAATAGTAACGGTGATCATTGGCGCCATTGCCGGCTATCTTGCCGAGTGGATAGTGCCGGGGCGGGGCTATGGGCTTATCGTTACTATTATCTTCGGGATAGTGGGAGGATTGTTGGGCGACTGGCTCTTCAGAGACTACCTCAATTTTACACACGATCCGCTTTTCGACCGCATCATCCGGTCGACGATAGGCGCGATGCTGCTGGTAATATTATTCAATATAC
>CAYNGS010000731.1:0-1933 GCA_964396625.1 uncultured Flavipsychrobacter sp. | reverse complement strand
GTCATCAATTTCTGGGCTACCTGGTGCATGCCCTGCGTGCAGGAGTTGCCCGAATTTAATGCCATCTACGACCGTTATTCCGGTATGCCGGTAAAAGTGCTGTTAGTAAGTCTCGATTTTAAACAGGATTACCCCTACAAGCTCGCAACATTCCTGGAACGGAAAAAACTTAAACCCGACGTGGCCTGGTTGTCCGACACAGATCCGAATGTATTTATTCCTAAAATAGATAACTCCTGGGAAGGCTCCATTCCCGCTACTATAGTTGTGGCTCCGGGCAAGGGCTACAAAAAGTTTATCGAAGGCTCCATTACAGAGAGGCAGATCAGCAAGATCGTCAATGAAATAATGGCTCAGAAATAGTATCGGGCATTTAATGCCATGTAGCACGCTTTATGCTTTCGACTTTTTACTTTTGACTTTGAGACGTGTCTTACCTAAGATCATACAAGCGGATCAACCAGCTGATCCAGAACGAAAGTTTTGAACCAATGATCAGTTGGGGCCTGCGCATGGCATTGTCCGGCACCCTGCCTGTGATCTGGGGCCTGGCTACCGGCCACCTCAATGATGCAGTGTGGATCACTTTAACGGCGGAAGCAATATCGTGGGTGGAAATGAAGGGGTCAATTGCGTGGCGGGTGCGAACGCTTTTTGCCGGTGCGGTATGCGCCGTGTTCTTTTCGCTGCTGGGCACCGTTACCGGCAACGGCATATGGATGAGTGTTGTGGCCATGTTCGTGGTCGGCTTCCTGGCGACACTTCTGAAGAGTATCGGAGATCGCGCCAGCGGCCTTGCGATCTGCGTCTACCTGATGTTCATTATCTGCAACGCTTTTCCGGTGGCAAACCCCACGGAAATCGAGCCGCGCATTCTAATGGTAACCATTGGCGCTGCATGGTCCGTTGCCGTGGGCATTTTTATGTCGCTGTTCATGCCGGTCGAGGAGCCGTTCAGGCGGCAGATCGCCCTTATATGGCGGTCTATATCGTCACTGGTAGATACGATATCAAAGTACGGCAACGATGTCAGCGCCCGGAAATTTGCCGGGGCAATTTTTGAAAGGGAAAAAGAAGTGCGCGCTGCGCTCGACAGTTCGTATGATTTTTACGGGCGCATGGTACACCAAGTGAGCCAGAGCAACAACCGGCAATACCAGCTTGCGAATTTAAGAAAGGTGGCCGGCCTGGTGGCGGTCAACGTCGTAGCTATGGTGGATGAGATGGAGCAGATTAGGATTGCGGAACTGGATGAAGCTTTGCGTGTGAAGGCAGCTACCCTATTTAGTGCGCTGAGGGAATCTGTCAGCAGGATATCTGTGTTCGTGATCACACTTAAACCTGAGGAGAAGCTACTAGCGGTATCACAGATCAACCGCCTTAGAAAGTTAATCGCATTGATCCGTGCGTATCCTTTGCCGTCCGATGCAAAACAAGTCAACGCAATAAACAGGATCCTCCAGCTAACGGAGCGCACCACGCGACTGCTTGAAAATGCAATCCTGCGGATAGATCAGATGGGAACTGATGTCCAGGTTTTCAGGTCGTACTCGCTCGTGAAGTCATTATACGTGCTGCAGCCAAAATACCTTTTGAGAAACCTGCAGGTTTTATTCAATTTCAATACGTTGACGGCACGCTATGCGTTAAGGTCAGCTATTGCGGCTACGCTGGCATTGTTTGTATACAAGTGGTTTGGCATAGATCACGGCTACTGGCTTCCATTCAGTGTAATGATCGTTATTCAGCCCTATTTTGGCGCCACATTTCAGAAAGCAATAGACCGGGTGATGGGTACATTGCTCGGCGGCCTTGCCGGCAGCCTGTTGCTCCACGTGCCAGCCGATCTGCATATTAAGGAAGCTATACTGTTCCTCACTTTTATTTTGATGGTTTATTACATAAGGCGAAGGTATTCGATCGCCGTATTTGT
>CAYNGS010000730.1:0-1937 GCA_964396625.1 uncultured Flavipsychrobacter sp. | reverse complement strand
GCCGGTATTGGCTGTGAGTATAAAATATTTTTACCGACGTCCTGCACAAATTCCGCCTTTGCCGCGTTGGAGTCGACGGCCAATAATTTACAAACTGCATCGGTATCGTGCGCTGCGACCATTTTCAACCATACCAGACCAGCGTCTGCCCTGGTGTTGTCGATCGTCGCATCGGCAGGTATGTGTACAGACACGATTGCCGAGGTAGTCATGCTGTTTGTCTGGTCGAGAAGGTCTGCAGGAAGGAAGGGTATCCAGTTGTTGCCGGACAAATAATACCAACTGATCGTGGTAATATTTTTCAAAGGGTTTGCCGTTCCGTCTGCCAGTTGAAACAGGATGGAGAATGATTGGTCGGGCAAAGCATTTTCGAGACCGATCCACAATTCTCCACCATTATCCGGGCTGGAAGGAGTACTTATGTCCTCTGCGTTAAATACTCCGTTATCGAGGTTAAAGACAGGTAAAAAATTCACGGCATTGTCGTCAGCAGGCTGAGGCTGCACCAGGGACTGCGGCGTTGTGCCAAGCAGCAGGGGGTGAATTTCCCTGAACCCGAATGGCTCAACGTGAAAGAAAAAATCGGTCCTTTTTTGCAGGTCTGACGCAGACTCTGTAAAAAGGACAGACTGTGCGTGATAACCCAGGCTGACGCCAACCGCTACCGGCGAAGGCGGCGGTGATGCGAGCTGCGCCGAAGGCGTTATCGAATAAGTAGTGGAACCCGCACTTACCGGTGCGACAGTTACCTTATTATTCGCTATCTCGGTCTGAACCTTGGCAAGATAGGTAGCGACGCTATAATTACTATCGTCCAAAACCACCTTCACAAACCCGTCTGTTGAACTGACCGTAAAGGCTTCATTTGCTGTGAAGTCGGGTGGGCTCACAGGGATCTTACCCATGTAACTGCCGAAACTGATGGACGCATTAGTGTTCTGCGGACTGACGGCAGGGGAACTACTATCGGGCATCCAATTGCCCTGCGAAAGATAATACGGAAGAACCGGGTCGGCCGTCGTAGGATCCTGCAAGTTTATCTGCAAACTGAGGGAAGTCAACGGCTTTTGAAAAACCTCTTTACTGCCGATAATAAAAGACGCGCCTATATCGGGAAATTCACCAAATGGCTTGAACGGCTTGGACGAATCTATCCTTCCATTGTCGTTTTGAAGGACGAGGTTTTTTACGGCGGCTACATCTACATCAATTGTAAAATTCGATATATCGAAGGTCTTAATTTGCTGGTAAAGGTCATAACGTTCGGGTTTCAGTGTCAGCATGATCATCGGCAACGCCTGGGGATATGAGCCACCATGAATCTTAGCCGAATACGGCACTATGGCGGGTGTATTGCCCTTTAGTGTAATACTAATAGACAACGCAGTAGCGGTAAACTCAAAAACAGAGTCGCTTATATAATTTCCTCCCGCCGCGTCGATCCATTTTTTACTTCCTGTAAACTGGACTGAGAACACATCAGTTACCTTTGCCCTGGTGACGGTTTGGGGCAACGCCTGTGCATTGACGCTGAAGGTAATGGTCCTTTCACCTTCATTGAGATAAAGTAAATTGGACGCTATAGCAAATCCCACATTCGCCTGGCTTATCTTAGCGGGGTTACCAAAAGTAACCCATGAATTGTCGGGACTAAGAAGCTTGGCTCCAAGGCCATCTTCGGAATTTGCGACCGGAGCGGCAAAGAGCTGAGCAGATGTGTCCTGATTTTTCTTTGTGAGGTATAATGACCGGAGACCCTTTACATCCGCTTTCTGAATGGACACACTGTTTGTAAGGGAGTAGAACAGATCATTTTTATTACTGTCCTTACCTGCTTTAAACAGTGTGCCCTCCGGCAATATCAGTGTGTCCGTGTTTTTTTGCAGTTCGAAAATCAAGTGAACAAAATCGGCCTGGGCATCTTTGTTGGACAACTG
>CAYNGS010000729.1:829-1939 GCA_964396625.1 uncultured Flavipsychrobacter sp. | reverse complement strand
TCTGTACCTTTCGGCAAAGTACCCACGGAGCACATGTTTATGGCCGAATACAAAGACGGCGCATGGCATAATGCGATTGTGGTCTTTCAGCGAAGCAAGTATCACCACCCCGTTATTCTTACCACTCTTGCCTACGCCCCACTCCTTGCCCAGTTTTATTGCATAATCGGACACATCATAATCTTCAAGGCTCTCAATGGTAACGATGGTGATCTGGTTTGAAGTAGTCGTTTCGAAGATCAGCAGCTTTTCCTCCAGCTCGGCCTCCTGCTGTGGTGTCATCATGTGGGCAAGATCATTCACCAAATGAGGAGGATTTGGCCTTTCGGGTATTTTCTCAAGAGCAAAAGCGAACTGCCCGATGAACAGAAGCATCACAACAACAGCAAAAGCACGAATTCTGTTTCTCATCTGATTTTTCATTTTCCAAATACTATATCGTCAGGCAATTCATTTTTCTTCGATGATGGGTCATACGGAAAATGCTCCGCCAATGCCGCACCCAGCTCATGAACACAGTTATAAAGCCCGTCTGCTATCTCATTTTTTTTTAGGTGTCCCGTCAGTTTCTCGGCAGCTTTCTGAAAGAACTGCGCACCGCCGGCCTTTTCATATATGGCCGTATCGCCGAATAAGGCAAACTTCCGGTCTTTCAGCGCTACATAAATGAGCACGGCATTTCGGGCTGTTGTCTTATCCATCTCCAGCTGGGCAAAAATTTCTTTCACACGCTGCATGGCGTCGGGATACTGGCAATGGGGCTCCATATACACTCTTATTTCGCCCGATGTTTTGCTTTCAGCCTCATGGATACCGGTCTCTATCCGCCGCCGGATACTTTCGTCCAGCATCTCTTTCTTCCTGAAAAATGAAAACATAACGGCTGTTAAGAATGTTAGAACTGTACTTTGGGCGCTTTCTGAGCATCTGCATCGGCCTGGAACGATGGCTTCTCTTTGAAGTGGAACAACCCTGCAAGAATGTTATTGGGAAAGTTCGTGGCTTTCATATTATAGTTCTTGACAGACTCGTTATAGTCATCGCGTGATACCTTGATCCTGTTCTCGGTACCTTCCAGTTGATCCTGCAGCGATTTGAAGTTTTCATTTG
>CAYNGS010000729.1:0-819 GCA_964396625.1 uncultured Flavipsychrobacter sp. | reverse complement strand
AAGAGCCTGGCTCAGTTGTCCCTGCGACTGCTGGAACTGCTGCAGTTTCTCCGGAGTAAGGTCTTTTGAGTCAACCTTTATCTGTGTGGCCGATGCCCTTGCCTGTATTACCTGGGTCAGCGTGGTCGTTTCAAAGTTTGCTACGCCTTTCACCGTGGCAACGAGGTTTGGAATAAGGTCAGAACGGCGCTGATAGCTGCTCTGCACGTTAGCCCATTTTTGGTCTACATCAAGACGGGCGCTGTTCATACCATTGTACCCGCAACCGCCCCATAAAACCAGTAACAGAATGATACCGAGGGCAATATATAATCCTTTCATTGTTAAAAATTTTTATCAAAAGTAAGCTATGGGGAGTGAAAATTAAATTAATAGTCGGCGAGTGATGACAAAATATCGGTAATTGTCCGGTTTAGGGTTCTAAAACAGCCTAAAAACAACAACGCCGGGTATTGGCAGCGTTGCCGTCTTCCCGCGGTGGTCGTTTCATATAAAAGGCAATCAAAAGCCTGTGTGAAAAGTCATTCAACCTTCAGTAAACAATTAAAGAAATAGTGCTTTGATCATAAAATGTCTCAAGAACTATTGGGAGCAGAGCCTTACCAATCCAAGTATGTCACAGAAATGAAGCTGTAGCTTTTTTGTAACTTTGAATATCATAGATTATCAAAACTTATCGCTATGAAGCAAACAATTATTCTGTTAGCAATTGTGTTATTTTTGGTTGGGTGTAAAAAAAGAAATGACAATAGCAACACAAATCATAACTACATTGATTTGAGTTATGCAAAAAAAAATACACCACTAATGGGAGGAAGT
>CAYNGS010000728.1:0-1943 GCA_964396625.1 uncultured Flavipsychrobacter sp. | reverse complement strand
GTGAATTACGGCTAGCAGTGCTCATTGACGCGGAGAATGTGCCTTCCGGCAATATAAAGGAGATGATGGAAGAGATAGCAAAGTATGGCACACCTACGTTCAAACGCATATACGCCGACTGGACCAAGCCACATGTGACGCGCTGGAAAAACCTGCTTCTTGAAAATGCCATTACCCCTATACAGCAATACAGTTACACCCAAGGCAAGAACGCCTCTGACTCGGCCATGATCATAGATGCTATGGACATATTGTACACAGGCCGTGTGGATGGGTTTTGTATCATATCGAGCGACAGCGACTTTACTCGCCTGGCGCTGAGGCTACGGGAGGCAGGCATGAAAATAATAGGAATGGGGGAAAAGAAAACACCGGAGCCGTTTATAGTGGCGTGCGATAAATTTATTTATATAGAGATACTGGGTTCAAAAACCCGTAAGAAAACAAAAGAAGCAGAGGACAAGGATGAGGTAACAGAGGCGGTGCCTCTTATCAAGAAGATAGACCAGGCGCTTTTAGACCTGATATCCTCGTCTGTTATCGATATGGCCGACGAATCGGGGTGGGCATTCCTGGGCGAGGTGGGCAACCTTATCCTGAAAAAGCAACCGGACTTCGACCCCAGGAACTACGGTTACAAGAAACTGGCTTTGCTTATCAGAAGTACGGGGGCTTTTGAGATGGACGAGCGGCTCACCGACAAAGGTAATGGCAACATCAAACATGTATATATAAAAGTGAAGACAGAAAAGAAAGGCGGGAAAGGAAGAAAGAGCAACCATCCACCCAAAACAATTGCATAAAAAAAGCGCCATTTAAGGCGCCTTTCTCAAATGATCAGAATGAATAATATCAGATAAGTTTTACGTTAACTGCATTTAAACCTTTTTTGCCATTTTGAACTTCGAAAGTGACTTTGTCGTTCTCGCGGATCTCGTCATACAGACCTGAAACGTGAACGAAAATGTCCTGTCCACCATTTGATGGTGAAATGAAACCAAATCCTTTGGTGCCATTGAAAAATTTTACTGTACCTTCTTGCATTTATTTAATTTTAAAAATGAAGTGCAAAGATAGGACAAAAAAATGAATAAATTTAAAATGTTTTCGATTTCATGTTAAATTATTGTTTACTTCCTTCTATATAAGCCATGGGTACCGTCAGCGTGAGCCCACCGCGCTTTGCCGCATATGAATTCAGGTTGTTCTCTAACTGGCCGAAAACGTTGAACTGGTCAAGCCCGGGAATGATCTTTTTCCAGGAGTCGAGCCAGCCAAGTTTTACAAAATAATGATTGAGAAATGCAGTGCCGTTTAAAAATCTCATTTCGAACTGGTCTTCATAAAGCCTGCTCACCGGTAACCCACTATCCGTAAACAGTTTTGAGATGCTGGCGATGCTGCCCCGGTGTTCTTCATCGTTTCTTAAATCAGCTACTAAGTTACTTAAACCCAGATCATTGAGCGTTTCCTCAAACACGCGATAAAACTCCCGCCAATGACCATTCAGGTTGGTTGTTAAGGCAAGTTGCCCGCCCGGCTTTAACACGCGGCTACATTCCGCAAATACCGCTACTGGATCATCGAAATTATTAATGCCAAGATTTGACACAATAAGATCTACGGTCTCGGTGCTGAAAGGCAACTGCCCGGCGGTGCCAGATATGATCTCTGCGTTTGCAACGCCGTAGTTCTTTATTTTCAGTTTTGCCCGGCCGTTGGCGTTCTCCCAGGGGTCGACTCCATAGCATTTGCAGGATGTGCCGAGTCGCTGCGCCAGTTCGAGCAGGGGAAATCCGGCGCCGGATCCAATATCAAGAACAATTAGATTGGGCCTTAATTCAACGTGCTTCAACAGCAGCAATCCGAACGATGGACACCATAAGGGCAACTCATCGAAAGTACAAATGTATTTGGGGGTGTCTTCAAAACTATATTAAAGT
>CAYNGS010000727.1:0-1948 GCA_964396625.1 uncultured Flavipsychrobacter sp. | reverse complement strand
GTATTTCTGCGGCACCGCCCAGGGAGTATCAGGTCCTCCTACGTTTTCATTTCACGGCGATTCCGTAAGTGGTTCTGGTGACATTTCAATTGTAATGAGAACCGATACAAACGGAAACGTAAAATGGATAAAGCATTTTAATTCCACAACCGCTATAAATGGTTTCACCGGAATAACGCTTTTGGCAAATGGTAAAGTTGGTGCTGTTGGTGGCTTTGCCGGAACCGTCACTGACGGCACAGTAACAATATCAGGGGCTGGAAACCCATATTTTGTAATATTTGATTCTACGGGTGTCCTCCAAACTATTAAAGAAATATACGGAGATGAAGGGGGCGTTGCGGTAGCAGTAACCTCTGATAAGGTCGGCAATATGTACATTGGAGGTCAGGTAGGCGATAGCATTTGGGCTGGGACTCCACCTATATCGGCATATTATAGCGTCGGCGGTAATTCAGATTTCTTCGTAATGAAGTATGGCGTTGATTGTAGTTGCACAGCCGCACCTACTGCCTCATACACGGATACCGGTTCTCATACACTTGGCGTAGCCTACACCGGCACCATGTCCGGCCTTGATAGTGTGGTATGGAGCTTTGGCGATGGCAACACAACAACCGGCACTACTGCAATACATACGTATACGGCATCTGGAACTTACCATGTATGCGTAACCGTATATACAAATTGCGGCAGTGATACTCACTGCAGTGACGTTACGATTCATGTTCCGTCTGAAACCGCAATTATTCTCTCCAATGGAGCGGTAAAAGTGTTCCCGAATCCTGCCAATAATGCTTTGAACATTACCGGTGTTCCTCAAAATAGAAGGTATCGGATATGGAACGTCACCGGCTCATGCATGATACAAGGGCCTTTACAGCAGGGCGATAATTCCATTTCGTTGAAAAATCTTGCACCCGGGGTCTATATTTTAGAACTGACCGGTGAGAAGGGGGTAAGGAATATGATAAGGGTTGTTAAAGAGTAGCTTCGTTTTGTCCGGAGCAAGAATTAACCTTTTTGCTCCTCAAAAGAAGAGAGACGTGGCTGTGTGTACATGGATCTAAGTAGCCGTTTTGAGCGTTAAGACATTGAGCGCAATCGAATAATGCTATTAAACCCAAGCTGCAGTCTTTTTGGCAGACCTACTGTCCTTTCGTTTCGCCCTTTTTTTTACCGTTCCTTTTTTTGATTTGTAATCGCGTATGAAAGCGCTGATCGCCTGCCTTTCTTCATTGGTCAGCGGTTCGCTTTTGATAACGAAATCAACTCCTGGTGGTTCCTTTATGTGTCCCATGGCCTACGTTTTAAAGTATTTGTCAACTAAGACGGTCGCTGAGTCTGTGGGAATAATCATCCGATTACCGCCAAAGAGATATGCTCCCAATGTTTTTTCGTAGTGAGCGATTAGTTTTGTTTTTGCTGTGAAGGCAACGAACCCCTCAAAGCTATGCTGAAACGAAACTTTGCATGCGTAAGCGACCAGGTTTCCGGCAACACCTTCGTAGAGCTTCGCTCTCCCAACGTTAAAGGGTGCGCATTCTACAAGATTTATAAAGATATGGTCTGTTTCCACCGAAAGACTAATCAGCCCCTGAATTATGTCAGGATTATTTGCGATCGTTAATTTATAGACCTCCTTTGTGTTGTCATAGAGTTCGGCCTTCCAATCAAATAACCAGCCAGATTTTTTTATTATATGTTTTGAGTCTGTTTTTGTAAAGCGTGCAACCTCGGTAGAAAAACTGTCGCCCGAGATCGTATTTTGAATAGAATTTGTGAGCTTATCTATCCTGAAATCAAGTGTGATATTTTTCTTTTTTTTCAATAGGCTAATTTACGAATATTTCCGATATCGTCCGTTGCAAAAGCTATCGTGATTGCAGAAACCGACTTATAATAATTACTTTTGTTTAAGCATTTATACATTGAAACAAATCATTCA
>CAYNGS010000726.1:0-1949 GCA_964396625.1 uncultured Flavipsychrobacter sp. | reverse complement strand
ATAGGCCTCCGGATCGTATACGTCCTGCCGTAGTACCTTATTGATCTCAGCAAAAGAGTTTGGATAGTCTTTTATATACAAAAACAGCTTAGCGATCTTCAGGTGGGCTTTTTTGTCGGTAGGGTTCCTTTCTATCGCTTTCTTTATCCACTGCACCGACCCGGTCAGGTCCTTGTTTTCAAACAGCAGATCACCTACTGCGCTGTAGTACTCCGCCTTTGATGTATCGAGCGACGATGCTTTTTTGTAATCTTTGAGCGCGAGGGTATCCATTTGCATCTTATGCAGCAGGGCGCCACGCTGAAAATAAAGCGCAGCGTCTTTGGGTGACTTATTGATCTGCTCTGTAATGCTCTTCAGGTTAGGGTCACGGCTGAAGATCGGGTTGGTGTCGTCTGTATTGTTTGCATTACGGTTGTTACAGCCAATAAACAGCATCATCCCTAATATTACCGGAAAATGCTGTATCAGTTTGCGCTTCATTCCGCAAACTTATTAAAAACTAAAAAGAAAAGGGGAATTAGTTATGCGGCATTTGCAGCGCTGCAAAATAACATCACCTTAAATGACTTCGTAAAAGACGCCATTAATTATGCGGTAAGGCACAAAGATGAAATATTGAAAGAAACCGCCTGAAGAACAGCTCAACTCCCGAATGCGTCCTTTATTTTATCAAAAAACCCTTTTTCATCCCGCTCGTTTTTGGCGTCCGGGCCTGGTTTGAAGTTGTGGGCATTTCTCAGTTTCTCCATCATGTCTTTTTCCTCGTGGGTAAGTGCCTGCGGCGACCAGATATTCACTTCTATTAGCTCATCACCTTTTTCATATGACGACTGGAAAGCCGGGAAGCCCTTACCCTTCAGCCTGAATATTTTGCCGCTTTGCGTGCCTGGCGGTATTTTTATTTTGGCTTTGCCGTCTATGGTAGGCACCTCGGCCTGCAGGCCCAGCACCGCATCGGGGAATGATATATGCAGTTGGTACACTACATCCAGATCCCGGCGGGTGAGGAATTCATGTTTTTCTTCTTCTACAAGCAGCAGCAGATCTCCCGGCGGACCTCCGCGTTCGCCGGCATTACCGCGCCCGTGCATGCTCAGTTGCATACCATCCTGCACACCAGCCGGTATATCCAGGCTCAGTGTTTCCTCTCCATATACCCGGCCTTCGCCCTTACAATTAGTGCATTTCTGTGTTATCGTCATGCCCTCGCCATTACAGGTAGGGCAGGTAGTAACTGTTTGCATTTGCCCGAGGAAGGTATTGGTAACCCGCCTTACCTGTCCTGAACCGTTACACGTGCCACACGTCTGTATCGACCCTTTGTCCTTGGCGCCACTGCCGTTGCACATCTGGCAACTGATATGCTTTTTTACTTTTATTTTCTTGTTGGCACCATTAGCGATCTCGCCGTAGTCCATTTTCAGCTTAATGCGCAGGTTAGCGCCACGAGTGCCCTGCCTTCGGCCGCCGCCACCTCCACCGCCAAACATGTTGCCAAACATATCGTTGCCGAAGATGTCGCCAAAATTCTGGAAGATGTCCTCCATTCGCATACCACCAGGCCCTTGTCCGCCGAAGCCACTGTTGCTGCCCACACCGGCATGCCCGAAACGGTCGTACTGAGCACGCTTATCCGGGTTGCCCAGCACGTCATAGGCTTCTGCGGCCTCTTTAAATTTCTCCTCTGCTTCCTTATTTCCCGGGTTGCGATCCGGGTGAAACTGCAGCGCTATCTTGCGATAGGATTTTTTTATCTCATCCGTCGTTGAAGACTTGGTTACACTCAGTATCTCGTAATAATCTCTTTTTGCCATTTATAAAATTTCTAATTTGCTGTTTACAGGCAACACCCGGCAGCGATTAAGAACAACATATACCGCTATTTAATTGGATTTACATCTTAACACAAAACTCGCTGGTTACTTGCCAACAACTACTTTGGCGTG
>CAYNGS010000725.1:0-1969 GCA_964396625.1 uncultured Flavipsychrobacter sp. | reverse complement strand
AGCGTCCGGTCACATCATAAACATAGGCTCGACGGCGGGTAAGCAGGTTTATAAGAATGGCAATGTTTACTGCGCCACAAAGTTTGCTGTTGATGCGCTGAACCAGGCGATGCGCATAGACCTGTTGTCTTATGGTATAAAGGTTACAGCTATAAATCCGGGAATGGCGGAAACAGAGTTTTCATTGGTCCGTTTCAAAGGCGATACAGACCGTGCGAAGAAAACGTACGAGGGCATTAAACCGCTGAAGGCTGAAGATATTGCCAACATTGCGTGGTTTTGTGCTTCGCTGCCACCTCACGTATGTATCAACGACCTTACGGTCACCTGCCTCACGCAGGCGACGAGTGTGTACGGTATCAAGGAAGCAGAGAAGTTGCCACCGTCGTCGAAATGAGGGAATCTGTAAGGATGGAAGCGGCAAGGCTTATTTAAGATCATATTTTATATATCAATTCAAAGTTTCCTCTTTTTTATGTTTACGTCTACAACACAGATCAGGGTAAGATATGGGGAGACCGACCAGATGGGCTATCTATATTATGGCAATTATGCGCTGTACTATGAGGTGGGGCGTGCAGAGGCAGTGCGGGAGTTAGGCTTTACGTACCGGCAACTGGAAGAAATGGGGACCATGATGCCAGTTGCTGAATTGCATTCGCACTACTACCGGCCTGCTCTTTATGACGACCTGGTGACGGTGAAAACGATATTAAAAGAACTGCCGGCAGACCATAAGATCCAATTCCATTCTGAACTGTATAATGAACAGGGACAGCTACTGAACAAGGGTGTGACCACTCTTGTCTTTTATGATCCGAAGGAAAAGAAACGGACCGATATCCCACAGGAACTGTACACGAGGTTAGCCCCATTTTTCAAGCAGCAACCATGAGCAATATAGCCGCTTCGATCATCACCATAGGCGATGAGCTACTGATAGGACAGGTAATAGACACCAACTCGGCATGGATAGCGAGACATCTGAACGAACTGGGCATAGATGTATTGCGGCGGGTGGCTGTAGGGGATGAAAAGGAAGCCATCGTAAATGCACTGAACGAGGAGATGAGGATAGCTTCGCTGGTTATCGTTACCGGTGGGCTGGGGCCGACAGCAGATGATATTACCAAGCCGTTGCTTAACGAATATTTTGGTGGTAAAATGGTGGTGAATGAGCAGGTGCTGAACCATGTGAAGGATATGATGACCAGGCGCAACCGGCCATTCCTGGAGCGAAACCTGAAGCAGGCCGAGGTGCCGGATGTGTGTACGGTGCTGTTTAACCGGATGGGCAGCGCGCCCGGTATGTGGTTCGAGAAAGATGGCAAGGTCGTTGTGTCTCTGCCGGGCGTACCATTTGAAATGGTATCCATTATGGAGCACGAAGTATTGCCCAGGCTGGAGCAGCGATTTACGAGCGATGCGCTGCTGCACCGTACGATCATTACCGCAGGCGAGGGCGAAAGTTTTATCGCCGAAAAAATAAAAGATATTGAAGAGTCGTTGCCGGCGCACATCCGGCTGGCATACCTGCCGGGCTCCGGGATGGTGCGGTTGCGGCTTACAGGCAGGGGGTATGATAAGGAAAAGCTGAACGATGAACTGAAGTTGAAACAGCAGGAGATTGCCGACCGGCTTGGGAAAATAGTGATCGCACTTGAGGATGTGACGCTGGAGCAGGTGCTGGGAAAATGGTTCTCTGAAAACAAAGCTACGCTGGGACTTGCCGAAAGCTGCACGGGTGGTTATGTAGCACACCATATCACACAGGTCATGGGGTCGTCAGATTATTTTGTGGGGAGTATCGTTTGCTATAGCAACGATATGAAGACAGGGTTGCTGGGTGTGAGGCCGGAGACCATTGAGCAGTATGGAGCTATAAGTGAGCAGACCGTGACGGAGATGGTGAGCGGTACTTTGAAGGTTCTAAATGTGGATCATGCATTCGCTGTTACCGGCCTTATGA
>CAYNGS010000724.1:0-1971 GCA_964396625.1 uncultured Flavipsychrobacter sp. | reverse complement strand
TGACTTCAGCGTTTTTGCGCCGTCCCTTACCGCCATGATCGCCTTGAAAAGGGAGCAGGCTGAACTCTATGGCTATAAGGCCCACCCCTACGATGCACTGCTGGACGAGTATGAGAAAGACGCTACTGTGGCCATGCTGGACCCGATATTCGAAGGCATAAAAGCACAGCTACCCGTGCTGCTGGGCAAAATAAAAACAGCACCACAGGTGAGCAACGATTTCTTTCACAGGCACTTTGCCCGGCAACAGCAATGGGACTTCAGCATAGACGTGCTGAAACAAATGGGCTTTGACTTTGAGGCGGGCAGGCAGGATTATTCCGAGCATCCATTCACAACATCGTTCTCCAATACCGATGTACGCATCACCACGCGGGTAGATGAAAATAATTATGCGTCGATGCTGTGGAGCTGCATACACGAGGGGGGCCATGGATTGTATGAACAGGGTCTTCCCGGAGATCAGTACGGGTTGCCGCTGGGCAGCGCGGCATCGCTGGGCATCCATGAGTCGCAATCGAGGTTCTGGGAAAACTGCATCGGCAGGAGCCTTGACTTCTGGAAATTCTTTTACCCGCAACTGCAAAAATATTTCCCGGAACAACTTGGAGACATAAGTGTCGATGATTTTTTCAAAGCGGCGAACAGGGTAATACCCTCGCTGATACGTACAGAGGCCGACGAAGTGACGTACCATTTTCATGTGCTCATCCGTTACGAGATAGAGAAGGCTCTTATAGAGGGATCGCTTGATCCGAAAGACCTGCCGGCAAAATGGAACGACATGTATGAAAAGTACCTGGGCGTGCGGCCCGGCGACGATAAGACCGGCGTGCTGCAGGATGTGCACTGGAGCCATGGCAGCTTCGGGTACTTCCCCACTTATACACTCGGCAGCTTTTATGCAGCGCAATTTTATGAGCGGGCTAAACAGGACTTAAAGGGGATGAACGAACAAGTGACTAACGGAGCACTGAGTATGGTATTGCACTGGCTGCGCGAAAAGGTACATGCGCATGGCCGGCGATATAATTCTGAAGAATTGTGTGAACGGATAACGGGGCAAAAACTGGATCCTAAGTTCTTTATGCATTATGTGGAAGAAAAGTACAAAAGCGTGTACGGCATGAAATAAGTGAGCGGTGTTTTACTAAACAGAAATATATATTGAGCCACTTGAGGCGGAGGAATTGCAGTTCCTCGAACGAAAGGAATCGAAAGAGCGCAATCAGTACTACCGGGTCTTTCAATTGCTGATGTTCCTTAGCTTCCTTATACCTTTTGTGGGTGCGTGGTACCGCGCCTATGATGGCGCGCCAAATGCATTCTCACCATTCAAGTTTTTTACGACTGCCGCGGTGCTGCTATCAATTTCCTGCATTTCCACCTTTGTAACTTATCGCATCAACCTGCGGAAGGTGCAACTGGACATAAAATACCGGACAAAGACGGTGGAGATAAGCCACGTGATGCGGAAACTTTACATAGCCACTCAAAATGCTTACTATTTCTACATTGACTCCAGGATCAAACTCAGCATTGAGGTAACATATAACGACTATGCGACAATGGACGAGGGCGACGAGGTATGCATAGAATACACCACACACTCAAAGCAGTACCTGGGGTATTTCTAAGGCCCATCGGTAGTTAAATTCAGCGCGAGAACTATTGTTTGGTTTCAGCGGACCAAATGAGCTTTTCAAGGGCTTTTGAGTCGGTTATTATGGATGCCCGGTATTGAGTAATACCTTCCCATTTTTTAAGCGTCGAATCAAACCGCTCAGACAACGCGGACCAGAGCACTTGCTTATCTGCGTTTACTATAAATATCTTGTTGAAAATACCGCCCATACATACAAGGAATGACTGATCGGGTAACTCACAGATGCTGCCGCCGTTGGGAACGGCCTTTTCTTTATTGTATGCCGACAGAGGATCAAGCGTGCATTGATATTCCCATATTTTTTT
>CAYNGS010000723.1:0-1972 GCA_964396625.1 uncultured Flavipsychrobacter sp. | reverse complement strand
GTTGTGGGGCCGGACGTGACGGTGACGAGCGGCTGGTTTATATACGGCGGCAAGATGATAGCGTTTACGGGCAGTACGGTGACGCTTACCAGCACGGGGCATGCGGCGCTGGTATTGATAACACCGTCGCTGGTGGCGGCTCCGGTGGCCTATAGTGACGGCAGTACTCCGGCTGTAATGAGTGACCAGGCAGGGACGCTGATGGAGGCAAGTCCATTGACGGACGCCACGCATTTTCCGGTAGCTTCGATGATATCGTTCTTTGAGGCGTTTGCCCTGAATGGCAATGCGAGTATATATGGCGGTACGGGTGCGTGGATGACACCGACGTATGCGGGGTCATTCATAGATGATGCCGGTAGCCCGGTACGGTACCGGAAGGCCGTAGGTAGCAATACTGTGCGACTGAAGGGGGTGACGAATGGAAGCGTAGGTGCGGTATTGACGACAAATGCGCCAATATTTACACTGCCTGCTGGCTACAGGCCTGCGGAGGACCAGTTGCTGCCGGTCCTTGGACCAGCTAATAATCATTATATTTTGCAGATAAGCGCATCGACCGGGGTTGTGAGTCTGCGCGGCGATCTGGTGGCATCTACACCGAATATAGGAATATGGCTGAATGTATCATTTGATACGGATTAATGACGTGTTCTGTTGATGGGGAAGACGGGCAAAGGATTGTGAACCATTAACAGACATATAGATGAAACCACCAATCACCTACTACGGAGGCAAGCAGAAGCTTGTAGGTACTATCCTCCCATTGTTTCCAGAACACATTTTGTATAATGAGCCGTTTGCCGGTGGCGCGGCTCTTTTCTTTGCCAAGGACCCGAGCGAAGTCGAGGTGCTCAACGACCGGAACAAAGAGCTGATCAACTTATACAAGGTGATCCAGCAGGACTTTGTGAGCTTGCAGAAGGAGATTAATATCACACTACACAGCAGGCAGCTATTTAGAGACGCAAGTGTGATCTATAACAGTCCGCATATGTTTAGTGAGCTGAAGAGAGCATGGGCTGTATGGGTGCTGGCCAGCCAGGGCTTCGCATCGATCATCGATGGATCGTGGGGATATGATAAGGCTAAGAACACAACGACCAAGAAGATCATTAACAAGGGGGTACAGTTTACCGAGGAGTATGCGATCAGATTGCAGAATGTGCAACTGGAGACGGCTGATGCAGTGTATATTATCCAGAGCCGGGATCATGCCAAGGCGTTTCACTATTGCGATCCACCGTATGTGGGAAGCGATTGCGGGCATTATGGCGGTTATACCATCCATGACTTTGAGAGACTGCTCGAGACGCTGGCCGGGGTGAAGGGAAAGTTCCTACTATCGTCTTATCCCAGCGAGCTGCTGGATAGGTATATGAAAAAGTATAAATGGCAGCAGAAACGGGTGGAGCAAACGGTATCGGTAAATAAAGGTTACCGGGGAAAGAAGAAGATCGAGTGTATTACTGCGAATTATGATATTGAGGAGTAATGTCGCCCGGACGACTGAAATTAAGGTGCGAACCAATAATGCCAGCCTGAGAGCTTGCGCTCTCTGTCCGGGCGGTTTCCTCTATTAAGGGGAAAACGGGCCTGAATTGTCTGGCCAGCATTATTGGTTCGCAGGGCAAATATAGGTACTTTTAAACGGGGTTTAAATGCTATTTTCGCACTACAATCGCCGAAATCAAAATAGGATGTTTCGTTTTAAAACTTCGGATTTTTGGTTTTGCCGGTTATAGAAACCAAATCCCAAACCCCTGAAGGGTGCTTTCTCCTGCTCTGTATGGTCGCGTGAACAGTTGTTCGGCAAACATAGCAGGAATTCATTTTGTCGGTCAAAAGTACATGGATAAAATTTCAAAAAGTATGCCGGACAGTGTGGACGATATCAACATTTTACGCGGGTTTCGGCTGTAGTTGGTTGTTCGACAATGGCTTGTATGCTTCTGAAAATTGTGGAAAAATA
>CAYNGS010000722.1:0-1972 GCA_964396625.1 uncultured Flavipsychrobacter sp. | reverse complement strand
GTGAAGCCCACAGGTCGGCATACACAATTTGAGGGTTCTCGGGATCAATGACAACCTGTATCGCACCGGTATTCTCGTCTGTATACAAAACCTGCTGCCAGTTCTTTCCGCCATCGTTGGTCCGGTAAACGCCTCTTTCTTTATTAGGCCCATACGGATGCCCAAGCACCGCTGCGAACACCCGGTTCTCGTTTTTCGGATCAATGCATAACCCGCCGATCTGCAGGCCATCCTTCAGTCCGGAGTGCACCCATGTTTTACCGCCATCCACCGATTTATACACCCCATCACCCACCGACAGGTCGGGCCTTTGCAGGCCCTCTCCGCTGCCCACATAAATTGTATTCGGGTCAGAGGGGGCCACTGCCACATCTCCTATCGAGCCCGTAGGCTGGTCATCAAATATGGGCAGCCATGTTCTTCCATAGTCTGTGGTCTTCCATACTCCGCCATTATTTACGCCCATGTAAAACACATTCGGGTGCTGCAGGTCTCCGCAAGCCCCAACAGTTCTGCCCCCGCGGAAAGGCCCTATCATGCGCCATTTCAGGCAGCCATACAGGGCTGGGTCACACTTTTGTGCATAAAGGCAGGTTGCAGATACAGCTAATCCAAGCAGGACAACAAGCTTTTGATAAAAAACGCGCATTAATAATTAGAATAAGATTGTTAAGCCCATTCATTCGGCTACTTAGCTGCACTGAGGGCCGGGGTCAACCTTTTCAGCCGTTCCACCGCCTCATTCAACGTTTCTTCTTTCTTTGCAAAACAGAACCGTATCAGTTTATCATCTTTTTTATCGCGGTAAAATGCACTGACCGGTATAGTAGCCACGCCATATTCTTTGGTAAGCATTTGTGCAAACTCCATATCCGGCAGGTTACTGATACGGTCATAACCGGCTATCTGGAAGTAGCTGCCTTTTGCCGCCTTATGAATAGTAAACAGAGTTTCTTTCATAAGAGACAGGAAATGATCGCGTTTTCGCTCCATGATCTTGCCCACCGGCGTGGTGTCGTGGCCCAGGTGATGAGCCAGTGCATACTGCCCCGGTGTATTGACTGTAAACGAAAGGAACTGGTGTATCTTCCGGAAAGCCTGTGTAAATGCGGGCGGGGCGATGCAATAACCGATCTTCCAACCCGTATTATTAAACACCTTGCCAAATGAGTACAACGCAAAGCTGCGCTCCCTCAGTTCAGAATGTTCCAGTACGCTATAGTGTTTTGCACCGTCAAACACCAGTTGTTCATATACCTCGTCTGAGAGGATAATAATACCCGTACCTCTTACTAACTCCGCCAGCTGGTCCCAGTCTTTTTTGTCCCATATGGCGCCTGTAGGGTTGTGGGGGGTATTAAGGATAATTGCCTTGGTGCGCGGGGTTATTGCATCTTTTATCCGGTTCCAGTCCACATGAAAGTCCGGCGCCGTCAGCGACACGGTCACGGCCCTGGCGCCGTTCATTTCTATATTAGGTATGTAGCTGTCATAGGCCGGCTCTAATACGATAGCCTCGTCCCCGGCCTGTAAGATCGTGGTAAAGGCGGTATAGATGGCATAGGTAGCGCCCGGCGTCACTGTGATCTCGTGGTCTGCGTCTATATCCAGTCCGTAACGCTGTTTAAAATTAGCGGCTATCGCATGTCTCAGTATCGGCAGGCCGGGCATGGGCGCATATTGGTTGTGCCCGGTGCTGGCGGCCTCACCCAGCAATCGCGACAGTTGTTCGTCGATATGAAAGTCCGGGAACCCCTGAGACAGGTTGATGGCATTATACTGCTGCGCCAGCGCACTCATCACGGTGAATATCGTTGTGCCTGTAGCCGAGTGTTTCTGAGGGAATTGTGCGATGCTCACTTTTGGCTTTTTGAATTTTACTTGTCTGTTTTCAAAGGAACTTATCGCCTTTGTTGCGCTTCACTTCCGCCACGTACTCCTTTATCTGCTGTTCACGGTTGCGCTCGCAGAT
>CAYNGS010000721.1:0-1974 GCA_964396625.1 uncultured Flavipsychrobacter sp. | reverse complement strand
CTTTGCCAGCTATGCTAATGCCATGCTCATGAACAAAATATCGTCTACCTGTATGATCATCTGCTTCATAGCGATCCTTATCCTGAATCACCCGGCGCTAAAATAGTGAAGCCCCAAGCGGGGCTTCACCGGTCCAAAATCACGTTATTTCTTACTTTTTTTCCGGATAAAGAATCGAGATAAATTCGTTCTTGCCGTCGAACAACAACCTGGCAGTTGCTTGTATATCAGCCGGTGTCAGCTTATCTATGTAGGCCTCATATTTTAGCGCCCGCTCCCTATCCCTGCCCCAAAACAGTGTACTCTCCATCTTATCCTTCCAATAGCTGTTTTCCTTCACATCAGTGCGGAGCTTCTCGCGCCACTGACTTTTTACTTTATCGAGGTCTTTAGTTTCGGGGCCTGCGTTCTTCAGCGCGTTAATTTCGGCCCTGGCTGCGATCAGCAATGTGTCTACACTCTCGGGGCCGCAAGGTAACTGCAACTGTATGCTGTAACGCTCATAAGGCTCCTTGGCCACGCTGCCGCGAAACCCACCTCCGTATATTTTGCCCATTTTCTCACGGAGCACTTCTATAACTTTTATGTTCAGTATCTCAGCTACAGCCTGGGCTTTGAGCGAAAGGTCTTCAGAGTAGGCTATGTCTCCAGAGTAGATAGCCATAATGAGGCTCTTCTGATCCTTTCCTTTGTAGAACTTAAATTGCTTTACACCTCTGACCGGGCGTACTCCGTTATCTTTATAAGCCCTGACCTTGCCGGTTGAGGGTATACTGCCGAGGTACGTTTTTATTAAAGGCAAAGCTGTTTCAGGTTTAATGTTCCCGACAATGAAAAAATGATAGCCGTCTGCACTGCCGAATTCATCTTTATATATCTGCAAAGTGCGGTCAAGATCGATATTGTCGAAATCTGACGGATGCGGTACGACCATCCTCGCCATCGGATTGAAATTATACAAGGTCTTGATCGTAGTGTCGACAAAAGCCAGTTGTGGATTTGACGACATGAACGCCAGCATGGTCTTCTGCTTATCCTTAAACGCATTGAAGAGTGCCTCGTCCCGGCGGGGCTGCATGATACTCAGGTAGGTCAGCTGCATCAGCGATTCGAAATCCTTTACGGTACTGCTTCCGCTCAGTTCATCATCAACGTCATTTATTTTTGCATCTATGTCAACTTTCTTACCTGCCATCACTTTCTCCAGGTCATTAGGTGTAAAACTGGCTATGCCCATGGCATCCACCACATCGGTCGCAAAGTGCACATTATCGCGGTCTGCGAGCCCGTAATTGCCCGATCCGCCCTGCCTGATACCTGTCAGCAATATCTCGTCACTCTTAAAATCCGTCGGCTTAACCGTCACTTTAATACCGTTGCTGAGCGTGTAAGTGATCGCATCAAAACCTTCCTCATTTTTCTGTGATACCACTTTTCCGGGTTGGGGTTTTTGATTCATTAGCGAACTGGCAACCTGCTGTTCGGCTTCTTGCTTTATGTCCTGCTTAAATCCTTTGTCGGCCATCGCAAGCAATTGTTTTTCGTCGGGCAGCTTCACATCTTTTTTATCCGGCGCCATAATCAGCGTGAACGTGTTCTGGCTGGCCATCCATTTCTTCACAATGTCATTCACTTCGCTGAGTTTAATGCCCGGCAACATCGCAGCGTAGTATTTGTGTTCGTTTTCTATACCGGGGAATGGTTCTTTGTCAAGAAACGCACGTACATATTCATCCACATAGTCTTTGCTCTCGGTCGTAGTGCGTTCGTTATATGATTTTTCCATGTTGCTTTCCATCTCCTTCTTAACCCGCTCGAGCTCGCTGGCAGTAAAGCCAAATTTTTTCGCTCTCACCAGTTCCCCTGTTAGTGCATTAAGCGCTTTCGCTGGTCCATCGTTGCCAAATAAGGCATAAGCATTCAACCCCTCATAGCCATGTATCAGGTCTTCAAAACCGACACCTGCATAAGGGA
>CAYNGS010000720.1:0-1984 GCA_964396625.1 uncultured Flavipsychrobacter sp. | reverse complement strand
CCTGAAAATAAACATCATTGCGAAGGTGAAAAGTGTAGGTGAGGCCGTCGGGAGAAATTTCCCATGATTTGGCCAATGATGGAATGAGGTGCAGGTGTTCGTCGGTTTCCACGAGCGTATTATAGATCATGTGGTCCACCCACATCATATTCAGGTCTTTGGCGAATGCTGGATCGAGCGACTCGAGGTAGCCGGCAGAGATATTGAGGTGGAAGACTTTTCGCAAGTCGTTTCTGCCGGTATTATTGCAGGCCGCACAACAAAATAAAATGGAGCCGAGCGCGGCGAAACGGATTTGCTGACAGAAGTTCCTTATTGCATTTATTTCGCCCATGTGAGACAGAACAAGATGATTTAGTGCAAATTAGCAGAATGGCATTAATTTTGATGAAACAAATATATGGCCACAAAGCTTTCTGTAAACATAAACAAGATAGCAACGCTGAGAAACAGCAGGGGCGGGAATAATCCGGATGTTGTGAAAGCTGCAGTTGACTGTCAGAAATTTGGGGCTGACGGGATAACGGTACATCCGAGGCCTGATGAAAGGCACATCAGGTATGCCGACGTGCGGGAAATAAGCAAGATAATCACGACCGAATTCAACATCGAGGGCAATCCTAAGGAAGACAAATTTGTGAGCCTGGTGCTGGAGGTAAAACCAACACAGGTGACGCTGGTGCCTGATGACCCGGGGCAGCTAACATCGAACCATGGATGGGATACGATAAAGGAAAAAGAATATCTCAGGGATATTATTGCTGTGTTTAAGAAAGATGGAATAAGGGTCTCAATTTTTACCGACCCGGTGGAACGGATCGTTGCCGCGGCCCGGGATACAGGCGCTGACCGGGTGGAACTATATACGGAAGACTATGCAAAGAACTTTCATAAAAACAGGCGCGACGCGATAACTGCGTATGTGAAAGCGGCGGATGTGGCAAGTGAGAATGGCCTTGGCCTCAATGCCGGGCATGATTTTGATATGGAAAATATCGGATACTTTAAACAATCAATACCAACGCTTTTGGAGGTCTCGATAGGGCAGGCTTTAATTTCAGATGCCTTGTACCTTGGTCTCGAAAATGTAATACAACTTTATAAAAGAGCGCTGAACAACCCTATACTCGTGAAATAGCTGACGTGCGAATTGCAAACCGTTTTTTAAAAACAAGGGATATGCGATACATGATGAGACCACTTTTACTCTTTGTCGGCATTTGTGCTGCGAACATGGTTAACGCACAACGATATTTTGGCGTGGCAACGAGCGAGTATAGCAGTTACAACAGCCTTTTTTTGAATCCTGCCAGCATTGCCGGGTGCAATGAAAAAGTGGTCGTCAACATTTTTTCGATCGGCGTCAGCGCAGACAACAACCTGGGGACCTTCAGCAAGCTAAGCGAATTGGGCAATACCAATGCCTTTACCAATTCGGGCGGCAACCAATTCAGTATGCTGGTGCCGGTGGCGGAAGTAAGAGGTCCGGGTGTATTGATCGGCCTGAATGACCCGCATAAACAGACTTTTGCACTTACCACGCGCGTAAGGGGCATCAATCAGTTCAATAATTTTAACCAGTCGCTTTATAAAACAGTCACAGACGGGACCAACTCATCGAACCAGAACTATACTTTTCAAACAAGCGATTTTAACTGGACTGCACACATATGGAGTGAACTGGGCCTGAGCTATGGTATTGTAGTTGTGGACAATGACGAAAGCCAACTGAAAGCCGGCATTACGCTGCGGTATCTTGGGGGGATCGACTACCTGACGCTGAAGGGAAATAATCTGAACGTGCGGTACACGTCGGGCAACGATACGTTTTATGCCTCTCAGTCGGACATAGAGTATGGCAGCAATATACTTAGCGCAAACAATGCTATTTCGAATGGAGTAAGTACCTCCAATTTGCTGGGCTCATTTTTCGGATCCAAACAAGGGGGCGGCTTAGGCGCTGACGTTGGCGTGAGCTACTCTT
>CAYNGS010000719.1:0-1984 GCA_964396625.1 uncultured Flavipsychrobacter sp. | reverse complement strand
GCCTTATGGAATGCTGTCTTTTCTAACTTCACCTCGTGGTTGATTGTTTGCACGCATCGTATTTATGTTTAATATTCGTTGTTAATACTATAGTTCAAAACACGACATACCATCCTCCCTATCATCAATTCCTCATTAGTTTTAATGACGCGAATGGTTACGTTACTTGAATCGGCAGAAATAATTGATTCGTTTTTCGTATTGCTGGTATTATCCAATTCTATACCCATGAATTTCATGCCTTCACAAATGCGCTCTCGTATTTCCGGCACGTTTTCGCCGATCCCACCTGAAAATACCAAAGTATCTATGCCTCCGAGCGCAGCAGCAAAGGAGCCGATCCATTTTTTTGTCTGATAACAAAATATATCCACAGCTTCGGCAGCACGGCTGTCTACGTCCTTAATTTTCATCAACTCGCGCATATCAGAGCTTGTTCCGGATATACCGAGCAATCCTGACTCATAATTGATAAGGTGATTAAATTGTTTGATACCTATTCCTTCAGAGTGCATCACATACCATGCGACGCCGGGGTCGAGATCACCTGTGCGCGTACCCATTACTAATCCGGATGCAGGCGTAAATCCCATACTCGTATCCAGACTTTTCCCATCCTTCACAGCAGCAAGACTTGCACCACTGCCAAGATGGGCTAAGACAATTTTGCCCTGAACTACCTTAACGCCACCTATGCGTTCCAACTCTTCCATAAGATAAGCATAGGAAAGCCCATGAAAGCCATACCGGCGAATACCCGCGTTATAATACCGCCGCGGAATTGACAGCAGTTTAGCAACCACGGGCATGGCGGCATGAAATGCAGTATCAAAGCACGCAATTTGAGGTAAGGAAGGATAATATTTTCTGAATAGTTCGATCAACTTTATTTCTCCGGGCAAATGGTCCGGGTCATAAGCACTGATATTCTTCAACTCAACCAACAACTCAGGAGTGATCAATTCTGGCACTGTATGCTTCATCCCATGAACTATTCTATGTCCTACTGCGTTGACCGACCCAAAGCACTTTTGTTTTTTAAGCCACTCAATCAAAAACGTTGCTGCGTTATCGTAGTTATCAGCATTAACAACGAGGCCGCCTTTTTGATCAGCGCTGAAATCAGTGAAATTGAGTTCGGCCTTTTCAGAGCCAATATTTTCTATTTCACCAGATAATATTTGCATAAGAGAGTCCGAGATACTATATAAGGCAAACTTGATGCTGGATGAACCGCCATTAATTGTAAGTATGCTTCTTTGTGTTGATTTCATAATCCTACGTTTATTTTCAGCGCTTCAATTGCTTTTACAGGGTCTTTAGCGCCAAACACAGCAGTACCTGTAACAAGAATATCAGCTCCCGCATTCACCACACTCATATAATTGCTCAAATCAATACCTCCATCCACTTTGATCAGCGCATTTGCCTTCCTGGACAGTATTATTGCTTTCAGGTCCTGCACTTTTTTTAAGGTACCTTCTATAAATGTCTGCCCGCCGAATCCGGGGTTCACGCTCATTATACACACAGCGTCAACATCCGAAATGATCTCCGCTAAAATAGATATGTGTGTTTGAGGTTTGATAGCGACACATACTTGCATGTTCAGCTTTTTAATTGCATCAATTGTGCGCTGCATATTGGTACAAGCTTCAATGTGCACGGTTAAAATATCCGCACACACATCTTTAAATCTTTCCAGGTACTTATTGGCATCAACTATCATTAGGTGCACATCAAGCGGCTTTTTCGTATGTTGTTGAATGGCCTTAATGACCGGGAATCCAAACGAAATGTTTGGGACAAAAATCCCGTCCATTACATCCAGATGAAATCCATCAGCTTCGCTCTTGTTTATCATTTCACAAACCTCCTGAAGGTGACCAAAATCTGCTGAAAGAATAGATGGCGTTATTAAGTGTGGCATATCAGGTTGCATGTATGAGTTTAGCAGTAGTATTTTCTTTAGCCAAATCCGTAA
>CAYNGS010000718.1:0-1994 GCA_964396625.1 uncultured Flavipsychrobacter sp. | reverse complement strand
CGCAGCATTGTTTTGCCCAGGTAGGCGGTGATACCACGCATCGCAGCAAGACAGATACCGCGATAATCAAAAAAACATTTGCCGCAGATACACTGGCTGCAAACTCAAAAGCAGATACTACTGACGATGATACTGTTGCCGTTGTGGTTAAAAAAGGTCCGTGGCAGCCCAATCCAAAGAAAGCCGGTTTATTTTCGGCCATATTGCCCGGCCTCGGCCAGGTCTACAATCGTCAATACTGGAAGGTGCCGGTTGTGTATGTGGGCATCGCCATCGCCGGCTACTACATAAACAACAACCTCACCAAGTACAGGTCATACCGGCAAGCCTACATCAACCGAATCAATAACCCTAACTATGTCGACCAGTATACAGGCATTTACGATCCGTCGCAGCTGCAGCAATTGCAAAACGACGCCAGCAAGTATCTCGACTTGTCTGTTTTGTTTACCGGCATTGGTTTTATGGTGCAGGTGGTAGATGCCATCACATCAGCCCATCTTAAGAACTTTGATATATCCCGGGACATATCCATGCATGTGACCCCGGTTATTTTTCCGCAGGGCGCCGGCCTTGGCCTGGTAATGAATCTCAAGTAAGATCACCGATATGCTTTATTACGGTCCTCGCCCTTTCGTCCAGCGAATATTGCCGTTGCGCGCGTTCATATCCGGCCACTCTTATTTTCTCGCGCAGGTCTGCGTGGTCCAGGAAAAACTTTGTCTGCCGGGCCATTTCATCAGCGTCGGCAAAAAATCCGGCTTCTTTGTTTTCATCGAAATACAGCACGGATTCTTCATTTCGCTCGTGCAGCATGAAGCCCGAGGCGCCGGGAATGTGGAACGTTCGGGATGTTATAAGATCGCCCGACGACGAACCCACCCGTCGTTCAGACAATATACCGAGATTGATCCTGGAGCACTGAATGGCCACAGCGTAAAGATCGCCCAGAACGGCGGTGTGCTGAATACAACTTTTTATTTCCGGTGCGCTGGCTTTAGTCCATTGTTCGCCCCAAATTTTCAAACTTACCTCCGGTAGCGCCCGCTTCAGGGTCGCCAGCCACAACTCTTTCTTGGGTGACCACGTGCCTATAAAGGATACATCGCATCCGAAGCTCTTTTTATCATCAGCGGTTATTTGCAATTGTCTGTGTATTTCAGGGTCGAAGCCATGGGGTATAAAAACAGCTTTCTTAACGCCATACATCGTTTCCATATCCGTTATTCCAAATGTCTTGGTCGTGAATACCAGGTCATAGAGTGGTATCGCCTTCGGGATATTGGGCCCATGTGCGGTTGTGCTAACGTCGGGGTAAAATAATACCAGCCTGCAGTTCTTTTGCCGGGCGAAATGCAAAGTGTCCGGCAGCACAAAGGCGCCTTTATACACAAACAATGTACCCGGATTGAACAGCGCAATTTTTTTTCTTATCGCCGTGTTGTAGTCGTCCACTTGAAGTGGCCTCACGATCCGTTCCAGCACTTTTACCGGTTTTCTTTTGCTTTGCAGGCTGATGAAGTAGAATTCATCGATCACTTCCAGCAGGCATCCCTGCCTGCTCATGGCGCGAAACAGCCCCCCCGCGTTGCTCCCTCTCCATAACGGGCCTAAAGCGAGTACTCTCATGCGGTGCGAGTGTTTATTTTAACGATAATGTGAGGTGTTTTTTTCACAGTTGCCGGCGCTGATATCCGCATCAGCTCTTTTTTACGAAGATACTAAGCTTTCCTTCAATACCGCAATAGGTTTTGTGGTCCGAGCAGGTCGCCATAGTTCATATCATTCTGGCCTGTTTTTGCCGCGTTTAATTTTCACCCGTATAGCACATACAAACAGGTTTTCAGTACATTTGTTATCAACGGCATTTTATAGCTAAGTAGACACGTGCACACCAATGAAAGTAAAAAGCAACCCATAAATCAGATCGATGGCTGAAAAAAAATATCATTGGATAAAGGGTATTGATAGTATAAGATTTTTTTTGGCGCTGA
>CAYNGS010000717.1:0-1995 GCA_964396625.1 uncultured Flavipsychrobacter sp. | reverse complement strand
TTTTGCAAGGTTCAAAAAATCATACGAATAATGAAAAAATTATTGCTGCTTGCCCTCGCGGCTGCGCCTGTTTTGGTTAATGCGCAGGACGACCTGATCCGAAAAATAGAATCCAATAAAAGTTACACCGTATCAAAAGGTGACTTCGATCAGACCAAGTACCACTTCAATACCATCATCGACCTGGAGCATACCGATGTAAGAAACCAGGCCAGCTCAGGCACTTGCTGGAGTTATTCCACCAATTCGTTCCTCGAAAGCGAAATGATGCGCATGGGCAAACAACCCATCGAACTGGCCGAAATATTCAGCGCTCATTGTGTTTACCTCGATAAGGCTGATGCCTATGTGCGCATGCATGGCGCGGTAGAATGGGGCGACGGCGGTGAGTGTCACGACGTGATCAATATGTATGCCAAATACGGCGCTATGCCGCAGGAGGTATATACAGGCCTCCAGTACGGCACCACCAAGAACAAATTTGCCGAAATGCAGGCAATGTTAAAATCCATGCTAGATGCGGTTGTAAAAAATCCAAATGGCCATCTGACCCCGTCATGGAAAAAAGCTTACATGGCAGCCCTTGATTCCTACCTCGGCGCTATACCCGAAACGTTCAAATACGACGGACGGACCTATACCCCAAAAACATTTGCTGCGGAGCGCGTCGGCATTCACCCTGAAGACTACGTGGAGCTGTCGTCGTTTACAACCAGCCCTTATTACAAAAAGACGGTGCTGATGGTGCCCGACAACTGGGCTTTCGAAAGGATCTACAATGTAAAGATGGACGACATTACCGACATTGTGGACAATGCGCTTAATAAAGGCTTTACCGTAGCGTGGGCAACAGACGTAAGCGAAAAATACTTCAGTTGGAAAAATGGCGTTGCCTTTGTTCCCGAAAAAGACTTCGAAGAAATGAGCGACACCGAGAAAAAGTACATGTTCGACGGACCGAAAGATGAAAGGGTGATCACTCCCGAACTGCGCCAGAAAGCCTTCGACAATTACGAAACTACCGACGACCACGGCATGCACATTGTAGGTATGGCTGTTGATCAGAACGGCAAGAAGTACTACAAAGTAAAAAACTCATGGGGTGACAAGAATGATTACAAAGGTTATATCTATGTATCAAAAGCCTATGTACAATATAAGACCACAGCTATACTGCTCCACAAAAATGGCATCCCAAACCGGCTTAGAGAAAAGCTGAGTATCTAAGCTGTAAACTGATTTAAAATGAAGCTGTCTCAAAAACATTTGAGACAGCTTCATCGTTTTAACGACAACGGCATTCTTATTGCAAAGGGCGCCCCGAATGGTCGTAATAAATCAATAAAACCCATCAGTGCCCCATCGGGGCTACCCTCCGCTACAAATGAGATTTTGTTTGTCCGGAAAGTCCGATTATTTTTTTATCCCATCGCGTTGGTCTAAATTTGAATACTTACTATGATACCATTAATAAACCGTTTATGAAAAATAATTTCCGTTGTTTGCTGTTGGCAACCGCTCTTTTATCCACCACGGCCGTAGCACAGTTTCCGGCACTCGTTTCGGCCATCAACCCAACCGGCAGCAGCAACCCCGGCGTTATGACCGTCATCAACAACAACGTATATTTTGCCGCTGACGATGGCGTACACGGCACAGAACTCTGGACAAGCGACGGCACCGCTGCCGGCACACAACTCGTTAAGGACATCAACTCAGGGGCCACCGGTTCCTTCCCCACTTCCCTGACTGTTTACGCAGGCAAACTGTATTTCAAGGCCGATGACGGCATTAATGGTAATGAGCTGTGGGTGAGCGATGGCACAGGGCCGGGCACCCACATACTTAAAGACATCAATTCAGGACCATCGGCATCCAATCCCGGGTCATTCGCGGTGTACAATGGCAAGCTGTATTTTTCGGCAGACGACGGCACGCATGGTATCGAAATGTGGACCTCAGACGGTACAAGTACGGGCACTTCCTTGTTTAAAG
>CAYNGS010000716.1:0-2000 GCA_964396625.1 uncultured Flavipsychrobacter sp. | reverse complement strand
TCTAGATACATCGCTTGGTATCAATATGCTGATGGATGAACTCGGCAGGATAGAGCACGGAATATTCGCCTGATGATCGTGTACCGGATAAGTAGTTGCAGCTATATTAATGACCTTTCGGGCAGAGGGGCAGCACTGTATGGTGGCCGCTGGAATAATAAAGATACCTATGTAGTATATACCGCCGAGAGCCGTGCGCTGGCGCTGCTGGAGGCCGTAGTGCATATTGGCAAAGTGCCCGCAGAAGGCTTTTGCATTGCAACAATAGACATTCCGGATAACAGCATCGAAATATTTCAGGCAGAAAAATTACCAGGCGACTGGCAAACTAACCCACCACCAAACTACCTAAAAGCCATAGGCGACTATTTTATCAAATCGAAGAAGTACCTGGCGCTGGCCATACCGTCGGCCATAATGATGGAGGAGCACAACTACCTGCTGAACCCCATGCACCCGGACTTTAAAAAGGTAAAGATCATCTCTGAGCGGCCGATACGAGTAGACGACCGACTCTTCTCATAAAAAAGTCCTAACCCTTTTTCACTTCCTTTGCCCACGCATCTTTGAGTGTAACCGTGCGGTTGAACACCAGCCGGCCGGGCGTGCTGTCTGTATCCACACAGAAGTAACCCTTTCTCATAAACTGCACCTTGTCTCCAGGCCTTGCTTTGGCCAGCTCAGGCTCAATATACACTGCCGGCAATACCTGCATAGAATCGGGGTTTATGTAATCTTTAAAATTACCTTCTTCGCCCGACGGGTCCTCAACCTTGAATAGCCGGTCGTACATGCGCACCTCGGCGGTTTTGGCATGCGGCACACTTACCCAGTGTATTGTGCCCTTTACCGTAAGGCCGCTGGTGTCGTGCCCGCTCTTGCTTTCCGGCAGGTAAGCACAGTGCACCTCGGTTATATTGCCGTTGCCATCCTTTTTAAATCCCTCGCACTTCACAATATAGGCGCTTTTCAGCCGAACCATATTGCCCACCGCGAGACGGAAGAATTTTTTTGGCGGTTGCTCCATAAAATCTTCACGCTCTATCCACAACTCGCGGCTGAAGGGGATCTGCCTGCTACCTGCTGCCGGGTCTTCCGGATTGTTATCAGCGTCGAAAAGCTCTTCTGCCCCCTCAGGGTAATTGGTGATGACCAGCTTCACCGGATCGAGCACAGCCATTACCCGGTTGGCGGTCTTGTTCAGATTTTCGCGCACACAAAACTCCAGCAGGCCCACGTCTACAATGTTTTCACGCTTTGCGATACCCACTGTGTCGCTAAACTGGCGCAGCGCCTCAGGCGGATAGCCGCGGCGGCGCATACCGCTGATGGTGGGCATGCGGGGATCATCCCAGCCCGAAACGTGATTTTCATTTACCAGCTGCAGCAGTTTTCTTTTGCTCATCACCGTATAGGTGAGATTGCGACGCGCAAACTCATACTGGTGCGACGGGAATATGCCCAACTGCTCTATGAACCAATTATACAACGGGCGGTGATGAATGAACTCAAGCGTGCATATAGAATGTGTGATCTCCTCTATGCTGTCGCTCTGGCCATGTGCGAAGTCGTACATGGGGTAGATACACCATTTGTCGCCGGTGCGGTGGTGGTGTTCATGTTTTATACGGTACATCAGCGGGTCGCGCAGCAGCAGGTTGGGGTGCGCCATATCTATTTTGGCGCGCAGTGTTTTTTCGCCATCCTTGTACTTGCCCGCCCGCATATCTTCAAATAGCTGCAGGTTTTCCGTTATGGTGCGGTCGCGGTAGGGGCTGTTGGTGCCGGGGGCTATAGTAGAGCCCTTGGTGGCGGCTATCTCTTCGGCCGTGCTGTCGTCTACATAGGCAAGGCCCTTTTTTATTAACGTCACGGCAAATTCGTATAGCTTGTCAAAATAGTCGGAGGCATAATATTCGCCATCCCACTCAAAGCCCAGCCATTTTATATCATTCTTTATGCTTTCCACATATTCGGTTTCCTCGGTTACGGGGTTGGTA
>CAYNGS010000715.1:0-2002 GCA_964396625.1 uncultured Flavipsychrobacter sp. | reverse complement strand
CATTGAAGAAAGTGTTTCCTGAACTGTAGCTGGTTGAGCTGCCTTTTTCATACCCTATCTATCACCAGAAATTCACTTTTACCAATGGCCTGCCAAAAATACACGAGCACGACAACAAGCCGCCCAAGGGCTATGGCCTGATCTACAAGGGCCGCCTGGTGTGCTTTTACAGCTACGAAACCGACCTCGGCGATGGCTGGGAAGACTTCGAAGTGCACCGCGACCCGCCCGAAAAGCATCTTGCTGCGTTGCAGATGGGCGCCAACCTCGTGCAGTATGTATTCATGAGCAGCGACGAAAAGCTGTAATCTCCCCAATATCCCGGGCTAATATTTAAGCCGCGCCTCTACCCTGTGCAGGTAGTCGAGGGTGGCCTTGCTTACTACACTGCGTTTCTCGGTGAATGGTATTTTGAATATCTGCCACAGGGAGGAGAAGAACGTGCCCCAGTGCCCCCTGGCCAGGCGAATGTACTGCACGCCCCAGCTTGCCGCAGTGGTCACAAAATACTTCATCGGCAGGTAGCGCCACGCTACCTTGCTTTTGTTTACCCACTGCATCTGCAGCTTTCTGAAATTGGGCTGCCTGCCCAGCGGAGACTCCTTGTGTGCCACCGTCACTGCATTGTCGAAACCGATGGTGTAGCTGGCATTGAGTATGCGGTAACCGAGATCATACTCCTCCATGCCGTAGTGAAAGTCTTCGGGGTATAGCCCTGTTTTTTCAAGCACCTCGCGCTTCAGTATGTGTGCGCAGCCAATGTAGTACGAAGTAAGGAAGCGTGGATTGGCTGCGTATTTTTCATACTTTTTATGTGGAAATGCCGTGATCTGCACCTCGTTGTTGTCATAGTAAATGACGCGCATTGTGATGATGCCTGTGTTGGCATTCTTAAAGAAAGGCTCGCGAAACAGTACCGACAGCGTGCGCAGATCTGTAGGCTTGGTGAATACCGTATCATCATCGAGCACCAGCAGCAGCGGCCCTCTGGCCTCTTGCATGAGCCTGTTTCTGCCGCGGGCCACACCCAGGTTCTCATCAGACCATATGTACCTTGCTTTCAGTTCAGGATGGGCCTTTAGGTAGTCGGTCACCTCGGTATACGGTACGGTCGATGCATTGTTGAGCACCAGTATCTCTTCCAGCACATCATCGGTATCGGATTGGGTGGCCAGGTTTTTCAACAGTTCCAGCAGATCGCCCGGACGATCATAGGTAATAATCAGTATCGATATCTTGTCAGTCATCCTGAGCCGGTAAATTTACATTATTTGCCGGTTAGTATTTACATGTGCACATTAGGACGCCACAGCATTAATTTGCACATTTGCACATTATCATATTTCCACATTGTCATGTTCAGTTACTGGGAGCAGCAGAGTTTTTCGCATTACGATCATATAGTGGTGGGGGCCGGTATAGTGGGCCTCAGCGTGGCCATAGAGCTCAGGGAGCGCTATCCGCGGGCCAGTGTGCTGGTACTGGAGCGCGGGCTGCTGCCCACCGGCGCCAGCACCCGTAATGCCGGCTTCGCGTGCATGGGCAGCGCCACCGAGCTGCTCGACGACCTGCAGCACCTGGCCGAAGACGAAGTAGCCGCCCTTTTTGAAGCGCGCAAGAAGGGCCTGGAGCGCCTGCGGCAAAGGCTGGGCGACGACCGCATAGGCTACCACGAAAACGGCGGCTACGAGCTCATCAGCGACCATGAGTCCGGCGCACTCCACCGGCTGGACTACCTGAACCAACTGCTGCGACCCATCACCGGCAAAAAAGCTTTTGTGCCCGCCGGCGACCGCATAGCCGGCTTCGGCTTTGCAGGGGCTTACTCGCGGGCGCTTATAGAGAACACCTGCGAGGGCGAGCTGAACAGCGGGATGATGATGCGTGCGCTTACAGACATGGCCCTGCAAAAAGGTATTGAGATAAAGACCGGTGCCGAAGCGTTGCGGTTTGAAGAGCGGGAGCATGGAGTGTATGTAGAGGTGAAGGACCCTTTTCGGGA
>CAYNGS010000714.1:0-2006 GCA_964396625.1 uncultured Flavipsychrobacter sp. | reverse complement strand
TGGCAATGGCGATACCAGCCTCTTACTTTTCGGAAAGAAAATAACGCCAAACGAGCATGCCCTCGCTGAGCAGTTTGTGCTGCTGGATAATTTTTATGTAGATGCAGAAGTTAGTGCAGACGGGCACAACTGGAGTATGGCAGCATACGCCAATGACTTTGTGGAAAAAACATGGCCAACCAATTATGGAGGCCGGGGCGGTAATTTCGATTTCGGTGGCAACCGCAAAATCGCTTTACCAAAAAACGGCTTTCTTTGGGATTATGCCCTTCGAGCCGGTGTGAGCATACGGGACTATGGAGAATTTACCGATGAAGATGCGCGCGAAAACCTCCCTGCGCTCCAAACCCATGTATGCAAGCCATATCCCGGCTGGAACCTTGATATCACTGACCTGGTGCGTGAAAAGATATGGGAGCACGATTTCGACTCACTGTTGGCCATAAATGCGGTGCCACAGCTAAATATTGTTTATTTGCCCAGCGACCATACCGCCGGCCTGGGTAAGAAAAACCGTACGCCATACGCTTATGTGGCCGATAACGACCAGGCAGTGGGGCTGCTGATGGCGCACCTTTCGGCCAGCGATATATGGAAAAGCAGCGTGGTGTTTATACTGGAAGATGATGCACAGAACGGCCCCGACCATGTGGATGCCCACCGCAGCATTGCGTTTGTGGCCGGTCCCTTCGTGAAAAGGAAATACGTCAATCACGAGATGTATTCCACCTCAGGAATGCTGCGTACCATAGAACTGATACTGGGCATACCGCCTATGAGCCAGTATGATGCTGGGGCGACACCAATGTACAAATGTTTCACCGGCATGGCCGACAATGCCGCTTATGTAAACGTACCCGCAAAAACCGACCTGAATGAGATGAACACCGGCATCGGCATGCTATCGAAACAAAGCGAGCATTTCGATCTTTCGCAGGCAGACCGGGTGCCGGATAAAGAGCTGAACGATGTGATCTGGAAAAGCCTGAAAGGAGATATTGCCACCCCGGCGCCACGCCGGGCGGCATTTGTAGCGGTATCAGCAAAAAAAGATGACGACGACTGATAACCACTACCCTATCAGCAGCCAGGTTTCCATGTCTCCCTTGCCCTTGATCTCGGTCACGCCCCGCGATACGAATTTGTGGTGCGCCTCTATTTTCTTTTTGAACCGGTCAGAGCAATGTATCTCACCCGCCAGGCCTGTGGTCTCCATGCGGCTGGCTGTGTTCACCGTATCGCCCCACAGATCGTAAATGAATTTCCTGCGCCCTATCACGCCCGCCACCACGGGCCCACAGTCGAGGCCGATACGGAAAAATATCGGTGTGCCGTCTTTCGACCGGTTACCTTTCATTTCAGCCTGCAGATCAAGGGCCATCCTGGCGGCCGCTTCGGCATGCTGCAGATTGATCTCCGGCAGGCCGCTCACTGCCATATAGCAGTCGCCGATGGTCTTTATTTTTTCCAGGCCGTGCTTATCGGCCAGCGCATCAAAGCGGGTGAACACATTGTTCAGCAGTGTCACGATCTCTTTGGGATCCTTGCCATCAGAGAATTTTGTGAAGCCCGCCATATCGACAAATAATATGGATGCATGGTCGAAGTAATCGGCTATGGGGTGTTCTTTCTTCTTCAGGCGCTCGGCGATCTTTTCCGGCAGTATGTTGAGCAGCAGGTTCTCCGACCTCTTTCTTTCTCTTGAGATGAACAGGATAACAATAAGCAGCGTTACCACCCCTAAAACAGCAAAGATGATCTGTATCCTTGTTTCGCCGATCTCGAGCTCGGCTATCTTTATCTGGTTCTGATATTTTTCGGTTTCCAGTTTGCGCTGAGTGTATTCAAGCTTGTCATGCGCCTTGGCCAGGGCCAGCACATTTTTTTGCGATGCGGCACTGTCCTTGGCCACGAGCGCGGAGTCGGCATACAGGTAGGCATGATAAAAATCTTTTTTGTTCACATACACCCTGGATAGCTGGGTGTACAGTTGCTCAGCAATAGGA
>CAYNGS010000713.1:0-2007 GCA_964396625.1 uncultured Flavipsychrobacter sp. | reverse complement strand
CAGCTGTTTACCAGTACTATTACCTTAGTGGGCATTTTCGTTTTGATGCTTTATATCAGTCCGCTCCTTACCCTGGTCACACTATTTGTTGTGCCTCTGATGCTATGGGTAGCCGGACAGATCATTAAAAAAAGTAAAAATTTCTTCAAGACGCAGCAAGCAGCGTTGGGAACCATGAATGGCTACGTGGAGGAAATGATCACCGGGCAGAAAGTGGTAAAGGTTTTTGGATATGAGGAAAGTGCCACTGCGCAATTTGAGTTGCTGAACAACGACCTGAGAGACAAGGCTACGCAGGCCCAGCTATACTCCGGTGCTATGATGCCTGTTATCCAGAACCTAAATACCATCAATTTCGCCCTTACCGCAACACTGGGCGGCTTATTAGCCATTTCAAGAGGGCTTGATCTGGGCGGGCTTGCTGCCTTTTTGCAGTATTCCCGGCAGTTCGGTCGGCCGGTGAATGAGATATCCAGCCAGTATAACAGCATACAGTCGGCACTCGCCGGGGCTGAACGCATTTTCCAGATCATGGATGAGCTGCCAGAGCCCGCTGACAGCGCAGGTGCTGTTGCCCTTACCCATGTAAAAGGAGACGTCCGGTTCGACTCCGTAACGTTCGGCTATGACGCAGGTAAAGCTGTATTAAAAAACATATCGTTACATGCAGAGGCAGGGCAAAAGATCGCCTTCGTCGGGTCTACCGGCGCTGGTAAAACAACTATCATGAATTTACTGCCCCGGTTCTACGATATACAATCCGGCACCATCTCCATAGACGGGATCGATATAGAGAAGATACAGAGAAGCAGCTTACGGCAGTCCCTGGCCATTGTCTTGCAGGATACGCACCTTTTTACTGCTACCGTGATGGAAAATATCCGCTATGGGCTGCTTGAGGCTACCGACGACGAAGTAATTGCAGCAGCGGTACTTTCCGGGGCTGATTCATTTATTAAGCGCTTACCCAACGGCTATCAAACAGTATTGGAAAACGATGGCGGGAACCTGAGCCAGGGACAGCGCCAACTGCTCAATATCGCAAGGGCAACTGTGGCCAGGCCATCTATCCTGATCCTGGACGAAGCGACGAGCTCTATAGACACGCGAACAGAACAGATCATACAAAGGGGCATCGACCAGCTGATGGCTGGTCGCACCAGCTTTGTTATCGCCCACCGGTTATCCACTGTCCGCAACGCAGATGAGATCATAGTCCTGGAGCATGGAGCAATCATAGAACGCGGAAACCATTCTGCCTTGCTGGAACAAAAAGGCCGGTATTATGAATTGTATACCGGGCAGTTTGACTGATCCGTTGCTTCGCCGTTATCGCCAAAGAGCGGCTATTGCAAATAAAAGTGCCGTTGTCATAATTACGGAACCGAGCTTCAGGAAGGACCATGCACTAACGGATTGCCCTTCGCGGCGCAACGCTACAGCCACAGTATGTTCGCAAGGGAGCCTGTGATAGAAAGATTGGGTCCAAGGTCAACACCGATCAGGATGGCGCTTTTCACTATCGCAGGCTTACGCGCAGCCTGGGCGGCATTAGCCGCAATGAGACCGACCGGCAGGTTATTCATCAGGTTGCTTGCAAAAGCAGCAATGAACCCGCTGCTCCATGCAGTCCCGGTCACTGAATGCGCCGCACTCTGGTAAAGCGATGTGGTGACGGATCGTATCAGTCCGCTTTTATTGAGTGCCTCCACGGTCACAAACAGGCCTGCAATCAGCGGAACAACAGACCACGAAACTCCCTATATAACGATCATCGGATTCCTTTTTCGACCGGATGACAACAACAGCAGAGGTAAACAAACCTGTGACAGCAGTAGGCAATCCAAGCTGGATGTCAAGCGAGGAACATATAAGGAGGATGACCGCTGTTGCCACAATGCCCGTGAGGGCTGACCTTCCGCCCTGCGAGAGCGTCGGTATTGGGATGTCAGTGCCGATCTTACCTTTCTGTAGATGTGTGAATGATGTAACTAATAGACCGATAGG
>CAYNGS010000712.1:0-2007 GCA_964396625.1 uncultured Flavipsychrobacter sp. | reverse complement strand
GAACTAAACAAAGCCTGTATGGAAAACTCGCCGGCCAATGCAACCGGCTGCACACCCATCGCGTCGTTGGTACGCGAGGCAGCGCCGGCAGTATCGTCGGTGTATTTTTTATAAAAAACGGCAGGCCCGGCAGGTGCAAAAAAAGATTGCACGGGGACCATGTTCTTCCTTTTTTGCAGCAGTGCCATCGTCTGGTTGACACTTTTGGTTTCGTACGTAGCAGCAACCTCGGCAAATGGCCGCATCAAAAAAGGAAAGTTGCAGACAGCAGGCTCAATAAACACATCGTAGGACGAATCGACAATACGTTTTTCGAGACGGGAAAGATCACTGTTCAGAAACAGATCCATAAGACCCGGCATGAAGGCGGCCTGCCGCTTGCTGCCATCAAAGTATAAACCTTCGTATTGCCGTGCGGTGAAGACATAGATTTTCTGATGCTCGTGCGTATTTTTCTGAATAAACTCAGCATTGCTTTCTATCCGGGCCTGTTCCTCCGCCTGCTTTGACTTATCGTCTTCCTGGTACACTAGTTCAGTGATCTTATCCCGGTCGTACAGAACCTCAAAGAAAGAAAACGAAATAGCAAAAAGAAAAACAACAAAAAGCATGTTGAGTGAAAGTATGTTATTGCTTTTTACCGTTTTCCAAAGCTCATCACCAAGGAGGGTGAGCAATATCAGCGAGACCCCGGAACTCTGCGACAACTGCCAGTTGTGGCTCCTGCCCTGGAAATAGACCAGGAAACCGACCGAGATAACAGCTGTAAGCAGGATCATTGACGACCGGGGGGTGATCTCTTTTTTTTGCCACCTGCTAATGGGGTACAAAAATCCGAAGATCAGCACTATAGCCATCAGATTCCAGGGGTGAACCAATGTCATGGGCAACAAGCCAAACCCAACTTTACCGAAAACAAGCACAGTTCCGAAGAGCAGCGAAAGATCGGGCGAAGCACCATAAAACGCAGCTATCAATAATTTATACATGAAGAATGCAACAGCTATGCAACCGACACCGACGGCCCAATGCATCGCGATCTTCCGAAAATTGAACTTACCGTCAGTGCCATAAAAATCGTTGTATGTATTGAACACCAACCATGATAGGTAGCTGACAAGACCGATCTCAGGATTCCAAAGCGTGAAGAAAGCAAGTAGTCCAAAAGTGAGCCAGTAAATCAATTTTGACCGATTCTTCAGGTACAGCGACGCGAGAAAAATTAGCGTACTTGGAATAATGTACCGAATGGGATACTGCGCGAAATTACAGTCGAAATTCTGACCCAGCTTAAAAGTGAGATAGGGAAAGAATATTACCGTGAGTATACCAAAGAACAAGATGACCTTGTTATGAACAAACTGCTTTAATGCGTAGAAATTGAAAAAAAATGCGAGGCCGGTCAACAAGGCCATAACCAGCGTAAATTTAAAAACACTGAGACCGATAACATGAAAAATAAGGTTGAGGAACTGCGGATATAGCCCATAGGTGTTTGTAAAGCCATCGACCAGCATGGCTGAGCCTGAATAGGCCTGCGTCATGGAATAATAGACAGCATCAAAGTTGTACTTTGTTTCGTAGGAGTACGGGAAGTAAAAAACGCTCATCGCGATAATAGCGAACACAACAGCACCCGTTACTATGTAGCCGATAACAGGGGTACCGGTTTTGTAAAACCGTTTATTTTCCCAGTCGTACTTCTTCATTCCGAGCAGAAAAAGACAGGCGACGCCCGGGACTAAAATAAACGTGTAGAGGAGCAGGTAGTTGCCCAGAAAGAGACCATCGAAATAAAACCCGAAATTAGTTTTAGCAGTAAAGTCGCGGCTGTTTTGCGGAAAATCGGGGCCGCCTTTCATGTATGGATTTGCAGCGGAAAAATCGATGTAGAACAGGGCAATAATTATAGCAACGCAAAGCGTGGAGATAACAAGAAAGGCCGGCTTTTGTGCCAGGCTCCGTAGTTGTGCCATTCGGGCAAAGAGCAAATAAAACCCGAGCATA
>CAYNGS010000711.1:0-2010 GCA_964396625.1 uncultured Flavipsychrobacter sp. | reverse complement strand
TGCAGCGTCTATACACATATAGTCAGGTGTGAGCGATGCAGCAGTTGCCGCGATACCGTCGGCGCTCGATGCGCCGCCACCTGCATATGTTGTTACAACCCCCGTGCGCGCCGATACTTTCCGTATACGGCTGTTGCCCATGTCAATAAAGTAAATGTTCTGTGCCGCATCCATGCACACATCGTGAGGTGCATTTATCTTGGCATACTTCGCAGCGCCAAGGTCTCCGCTGAAGCCCGCGACTCCCGTGCCCGCCACCGTAACGAGCACTCTTTGGGCGTTTACATTGGTATTGCCTGCTATCATCATCAGCGCAATAAGTGTTAATGCAATCGTAAACTTTTTCATAATAGTGCGTTTGAGGGTTGAAACAAAGTGATTACATGATTTGATCAGTTATTTACAGTTGAACGAATTAACATAAATGATTTAGAACTAAAGTTATGAAAGATTTTAATTAAAATAAATATTTTTCAAACTTTATTTTTCGCACATACCAGCCCCCTAAAAACTAATCAAAAAATTAGCATGTGATTTGAATGTTATGAAAATAATATTAATTTAGCGTCGCATCATCTATCCCATTCTGTGAAATATATCATCAATATCCTGCGGATCCTTTCCGCTGTCGTAGTTTTTATCCTCACTGTTGCCGTTATTACAAGTCTTGTTTATTACTTCCTCAACGGATCGAGTGAGAGCATCAACCCACGTATTATCGGATTCCTGATCTTCTACCTGGTCTTGTCGATGATAATGCTGTATGTGTTTCGCAAACTATATGCCCGTTACGGGTACGAATAACCGTCTTTAGACAAGCTACTTCTTATTCAGCACATTGGCCAGCGCCAGGTGTTATTCGCACGCTTGTTCGTTTTTGTTGCCTGATGAGGTGAGGCAGATGGACCTGTTGGACCGTGAGTATTTTACAAAACCAAAGTCGTGCATAATGGTGAGGTAAGAATCGAGTTCAGCGATCGGGATGCGCGCGTCGCGGGCAATACGCTCAAAGCCATTCTTCAGTAAAAACGAGTTTTGCTCGGTGCAATGGCTGGATATGACCGAATATACTTTTCTGAGATCGTTCATAACATACGACTTTGAGTACCATTAAGCCACTAAAAAAATCATTCCACCAACTATACATATCTCGCTTTAAAAAGACAATGGGTAGTTGTATTGCAGCATTCACATCTGACGAGCAGGATATATGTAAAGATACTGCGGGTTATAATGCGTAGTGAGACTGGCCCCAGTCTCATAGTTCGCCTTGCAGCGTGCCGTAGAGTTTGCTGATCACACCTTGCTTGTCCTTCCTGAGCTGCGCTGCAAAGTCCTTTGCCATTGGGTGCACCCGCTCATGTTTTTCACTCCATGCTATTATTTCCACAAGTACAGGCACAAGGTCGATCCCTTTTTTTGTCAGCTTATAGAGCACCTTGGCCTTGCTTTCCGGGTGCTTATGCCTTGAGATAATGCGCGCGCGTTCGAGTAGCGACAGCCGGTCAGTAAGAATATTAGTAGCTATTTTTTCTTCACTGCTCAGGAAATCGCCAAACGTATTTTTATGCTTAAACATCAGGTCCCGGATGATCAGCAATGACCATTTGTCTCCGAAGATATCGAGAGCCGTGCTAATGGGACAATCCGACCGATGTATTATTTTTTTCTCCTTCACCCCGCAAAAATACAAAAAAAGCACTTGCATTTCACAAGTAGATTCTATTATATTTGCACTTGCAAACTGCAAGTAATCTGAAACTAAAAGGATGTCATCAAAAAGCAACCCAAAACTCCCACATGACCACATTAAAGAATGAAATAGCAATAAATGCATCTATAGAAAAGGTATGGTCCATACTTTCCGATCTCGCAGCGCTGGGGCAGTACGACCCCACCGTGCTTCGATCGGAATTGATCCCGACAGAAAATTCAGGTGTCTCGGCCAAGCGAAAGGTATTTATGAAAGATGGTAAAAACTGGTTCGAAGAAAAAGTAACAATTTGGCAA
>CAYNGS010000710.1:0-2010 GCA_964396625.1 uncultured Flavipsychrobacter sp. | reverse complement strand
GGCACCCTTGCAAAATACCCATTCAAAACAGGATCGTACAATGTCTATGCGGGCTGCGTCTACCCTGAGCTAACCGACAGCGCGGCAGTCACAGAAATAATACCTTCGTTCGCGGTAAATAACCTGCAATTCCCGAACACTGCCCTTTCTGCACACGCTCCAAAATGGTTCCCTACGGCCCCTGCACATTATTATTACAATGATCGTTTTTATCTGAGTCCGGGTGTCGGATTAGTTAAAGTCGTTTTTAACCACCCCGTTCAGTCCGTTAACCGCGTTCTCGAACTGGAGCGGTATCACATCGTAAACTAACAACTCGTCATCCTACACGAACTTTCTGTAGTAAAATACCAGGAAAAAACTGAACAGCCCGTCAAGCAGGAACATATTGCTGATGTATGTTTCCGGCACTTTGTGGTTTCTGGCTGCCAGGTATATGCATGCATCAACGATCATCAGTATAATATACCCAAGTGCGCCCCATTTACGAAGGTCGCAAGCCCCCAGCCAGAATATTGTATACCCCGTCATCCAGAGCACCTGCAGCCACGCAATGTCCGGGAACGGCTCATGACGGTCGTCCCACACGGTCCACAGCAGCCATAGCACATGAAACAGCCCCACCAGCGGAAACAACATTGGCGGCTTTCGCACTATATCACCAATAAATACTTTGAACCTCCGCATCTGAAAATTATAAACAGCCCCTGCCTCCAAACCCACATTCCATCACATTGGCACCCACATTAAAAAAACTATCCTTTACTGAAGGCATTCAATATATCATACTTCGTAAGGATCGTATACTGTCCGCTTTCGTCGCGTGTCAGCACCGCACCATTGTCTTTGTTTATATAATGCGTCAGGCGCTCCAGCGGCGTATCCATATCTACGATCGGCAGCGCCTGTTCCATTACGTCGGCCACCAGTTGGTCGCGCACATCAGCATCTTCTATCAGTTTTTTGAACAGGCTGCCTTGCGTCACGCTGCCGGTCATCTCGTTGTCCATCATCACCGGTATCTGCTCTATGTCATATTTCTTCATCAGGGCCAGCGCATCCATTACCTTGCTGTTCTCGTCTATGGTCACCAGGCGGCGGCGGCCCAGGCCGCCTATCAGGTCGCGCACCGTATCTACTTCTAGAAAACCCCGGTCCAGCATCCACTCATCGTTATATACTTTCGCTACATACCTGCTGCCGTGGTCATGAAAGATCACGACCACCAGGTCGTCTTTTTTCAGTTTGTCCCTCAGTTGCCTTAGCCCTGCCACAACCGACCCAGCAGAGTAACCTATGAAGATGCCCTCTTCCCGTGTTATGCGCCTCGCCATCAGGGCGCCATCCTTGTCGGTCACTTTTTCAAAAAGGTCTATCGCGTCATGGTCATAATTCTGCGGCAGAAAATCCTCGCCAAAACCTTCAGATATATAAGGGTGCACCTCGTTCATATCCAGTTCACCAGTGTCAAACCATTTTTTCAGCAGGCTTCCATACGTGTCTATAGCCCATACCTGCACATTGGGGTTTTGCTCTTTCAGGTATTTGCCTGTGCCTACTATGGTACCGCCGGTGCCGGCGGCCACTACCAAATGCGTTATCTTTCCCTCGGTCTGTTTCCATATTTCCGGTCCCGTTTGCTCGTAGTGTGCCAGGCGGTTGGCAAGGTTGTCATACTGGTTCACATACCAACTGTTAGGTATCTCGCGCTGCAGGCGGCGGGCCACCTGGTAGTAGCTGCGCGGGTCTTCCGGGTCCACATTGGTAGGGCATACGATCACCTCCGCGCCATGCGCCTTCAGTATATCAGCTTTTTCCTTGCTCTGCTTGTCCGTTGTCGCAAAGATGCACCTGTAGCCCTTTATGATCGCCGCCAGCGCCAGGCCCATGCCGGTATTACCGCTGGTGCCCTCTATTATGGTGCCTCCTGGCTTTATCTTGCCTTCCTTTTCGGCCACTTCCAGCATTTTTATGGCCATACGGTCTTTAATGCTGTTGCCGGGATTAAAT
>CAYNGS010000709.1:0-2015 GCA_964396625.1 uncultured Flavipsychrobacter sp. | reverse complement strand
AAGTTAGACGGCCGGGTGAGCAAACTGGATAGCGTCATCAAACTAACCGGCAGCCCAAAGGAACGAATTGACAAATTAGTGGAGCGCGTGCAGATACTTGAGGAAAAACAAAAAGCGCTCGAACAAAACGAAATAAACATTTATGAGGCAAACTACCAGTCCGCAATAATCAACCTCGTATCCATGGATCGGGAAATAAAGCCCTTGATTTTGTTTCGCACCACGAAGGATTTTTTCAACACCCTCACCGAGACCGGCAATCCGGTCAATTATGAGGCATTCAGGGCGGGCTTCGAAAAATTCAGGGTCTACATAGATAAGGTTAAGGACAATAATGCCACGCAAAAAGCCGTAAGCGAGATAATTAACGCCACAGGCAGCGTTTCGTTTGGCATCCCCATTGTCGGCGCATATTCACAGTTACTCTTCTCCGGCATGGCTGAGTACGTAAATTCCATCGGCCATAAGAAAAGAGAGCTGAAGACCGAAGCAGAAAAAATGTTCGCGATAACCGCAGCCCTCAGTCAGTTTACCACCGACAAAAACCTGGTCGAAAACGAATGGGATGGTATCACCACGTCCCTCGAAGAAATGCACGTTCATTATGATACCGTTCTCGGCAGAAACATGCAAATGCTCGGGCTCGATAAATGTGACGTCGCAAACGGCTTTACGCGCCAGAGTGACGCAAGCAAAAGATACCTGTACCTCACTATGCTTCGCCAGAAGGCAGGCGACTATGTGCTGAATATGAGAAAACAGTCTCCGAAGGACTGGAAGGAAGGTATCTACTACCAGCTCATGGACGTACAGTCACTAAAAGTCAGGTATGGCGATATCACCTACCGCATAAAACACCACATAAACAAATATGCGGTCCTTATTACCAAATACAAGGATAATAAGGCCATTGGTGATCATGTGGGAAAACTTGATGAAAAACTCGACGACCTGAAAGCGACATTTGATGACACCTTTGAGCCTATTCAATACGTGCATGCTGCCACGCAGATGTACAAGGTCTTGTAAAACCATCTCAAAAATAATTTCACCAGCACATCAGCGAATAATTTTATGAAAAACAACATTAGATCCCGGTTCAATATGCGAGCCTCATCCCCCGGCACTGCAAAGCCGTTTCTGTTCGTTCACATGTGCATAACGGTGTTCGTGATTTCGATCCTTCTATTCTCTTCCTGCAAAAACTCGACCGAGCAAGTTCCGAAAGCAACGGCAAATACCGGGCTTTCTGCGGCCACGAGAGACAGTCTCTCCGCTTGCCTCAATACCGCACACGGACGAATAGATGAGCTGATGTCAAAAAATGTGGCGCTCGACACACAGAATATCAGGCTCGACAACCTGCTTGCCGAAAAAGATCAAAAAATAGCCGCACTCACGGCCCGGGTTGTGTATCTTAGAAAGAGCAACCAATCCCTGTCAGGCAAAAGTAAATTAACGGAAAAGCTGGAAACAGAAAACGAAGGCCTGCGGCAACGGAGCGACGACCTGCTCGACAAGTATAACAACCTGAAAGAGATAGGATCAGTATTGCACGCTTCTGACATCCGGCTGTTCGCCGTGCACCTCAGGCATCATGGCACCAGGGAGAAATTCACAAACAAAGCTGATAAAACCGATGAGCTGCGCGTATATTTCGATATTGACAAAAACAGGATAGCGGAAGACGGCGACAAAAAACTTTATGTCACCATCACAGACCCCGACGGCAACCTGCTTTCTGATGCGCACTGCGGATCGGGCGTCACCAAAAGGTTTGATGGAAAACCCCTGAAATTCAGCATAATTAAAGATGTCTCGATAAAGCAGAATGAACCAGTTGACGATGTAAGCGTCGACTGGCGCCAGGAAAATGAGTATAAAACCGGAGGGTACAGTGTTGGGATATATATCAGTGGCTTCAGAATGTGCAGTGTAGAACTCAGACTATACTGACGGGAAATTGTCATGATTGCTAATAGCGACCATTCTATTTTATTATCATTGAATTTTTT
>CAYNGS010000708.1:0-2015 GCA_964396625.1 uncultured Flavipsychrobacter sp. | reverse complement strand
TTTGCAATGGCCTGTGCATTTGCGATCACCTGTTTGGCATAGGTCTTGAAACCGGGCTGCAGTATTTCGAAGAAGGCAACGGCCTTAGCTGCAATAACATGCTCCAGCGGGCCGCCCTGTGTGCCGGGAAATACGGCAAGGTCTATAAGCTGGCTCATCATGCGTATCTCGCCTTTGGGGCCTTTAAGGCCCATAGGGTTTTCGAAATCTTCTTTCATGAGGATGAGGCCGCCACGCGGACCGCGCAGGGTCTTGTGGGTGGTGGTCGTCACAAAATGGCAATGATCGAACGGACTTTTCAGTAACCCCTTTGCAATAAGCCCGGCAGGGTGCGAAATGTCTGCCATAACCAGTGCACCCACTTTGTTGGCTATATCGCGGATGCGGGCATAGTCCCAATCGCGGCTGTATGCCGATGCGCCGCAGATGATGAGCCGCGGCTTGTGTTTTTTGGCCTGGTCTTCCATGTCGTCATAGTCTACCAGCCCGGTCTCTTTCTTCACGCCATAATGAAATGCCTTATAGAGCTTGCCCGAAAAATTGACGGGGGAGCCGTGTGTGAGGTGCCCGCCCATGCTCAGATCGAGGCCGAGGATTGTATCGCCAGGCTGCAATATAGCCAGCATAAGCGCCGCATTGGCCTGCGCCCCACTATGGGGCTGTACGTTGGCATACCCAACTCCAAACATCTCTTTAGCACGGTCGATAGCCAACTGCTCGCTGAGGTCTACTATCTCGCAGCCGCCGTAATACCGCCTGCCTGGATACCCTTCGGCATACTTATTTGTCATCACGCCACCCATGGCCTGCATCACCTGCAGGCTGGTAAAATTTTCAGAAGCGATCAGTTCAAGGCCTCGGCGCTGGCGTTGCATTTCCTGGTCTATGAGTTCGAATATTGCGGTATCACGTAGCATTGTTTGGGAATTTGTTTGTTTGGGAATTTGGGATTGGGGATTTGGAATTTGCTTGTTTGGGATTTGGAATTTGTTGTTGGTTGTTTGTGGTTTGGGAATTGGTTTTGATTTTTATTTTGTAAAGTTAGTGTCCTTTCCGGTGTTTCACGACACCGCCTGCACCGGCTACTTCCTTGATAGTGTTGGTAAATACAAATGCATTGGGGTCGATAGAATGGACGAGGTTTTTGAGGCGGCGAACTTCGAGACGGGTGATGACCGTGAACACAATGTCGCAGGGGGAGTGGTGCTTAAAATTGTCTTTCATAAAGCCGCGCTCCCCTTTGTAAACGGTTATACCCCTGCCCAGCTTCATTACCAGGTGCTCCTTTATCTCTTCGCTCTTGCCCGAGATAATGGTGACGCCCGTGTATTCTTCTATACCCTCGATCACATAAGCAATAGTGTGCGAGGCTACATAGTAGGTGAGCATAGAATACAGTGAAAGACCAAGGCCGAATTTAATGGCGGCGATCAGGAAAATGATGACGTTGAGACCGAGGATGATCTCGCTGATGGTGAAGCTGCTGCGCTTCAATGTGTATAGCGCCAGCACCTCGATACCGTCTATGGAGCAGCCGCCGCGCATGGCCAGCCCGATGCCGATGCCGAGGAAAAAACCACCAAACAGGCACACCAGCATTTTATCTTGCGTGACTATAGGGTAATGGATAAAGGTGAGACAGATAGCCAGCCCCACTACACAGGATGCTGTTTTCAGGGCGAATTTCACATTTACGAGGTATGCGCCGGCGATGATGAAGGGGACATTGATGGCGACGATGAGCCATGCAATATTGAAGTTGTACAACTCATGCAGCAGCAGTGATATACCTGTAATGCCCCCATCGAGCAGGTTATTGGGCACCAAAAAACTTTTTAATGCAAACCCGGCGATGAGTGTTCCTAAAACTGAGTAAATGATGTCCTGTACTGCGGGGGGAAAGTGCTTAAGCAATTTCATTCAACACGGTTATTTATGGATCTTCGACTTGACGATCTGTAGATTCTCTGCTTTTTTATCCTTCCTTAATTTTTTTGCAGACTGGGTAAAGTAGT
>CAYNGS010000707.1:0-2022 GCA_964396625.1 uncultured Flavipsychrobacter sp. | reverse complement strand
CGCAATCCTAACTTCCTGATACTCGATGAGCCCACCAATGATCTCGACCTTCCAACACTATCTGTGCTGGAGAATTTCCTGAGCGAGTACCGGGGCTGCCTGCTCATCGTATCGCACGACAGGTATTTTATGGACAGGCTGGTGGATCACCTGTTCATATTTGAAGGCAACGGACAGGTTCGCGATTTCCCCGGCAACTACTCGGAATACCGCATTGAAGAACGGGCAAAGGAAAAAACCAGGGATGCCCCTGCCAAACCTGAACCCGAAGCGCCAACGGTAGCACCTTCGCCTGCTCCGGCCCAGCCGGCAAAAAAGAAATTTTCCTTTAAAGACAAGCGGGAATATGACCAGTTGGAAAAGGACATTGCTGCAATGGAGGCCGAAAAAACAACCATTGCGGAAAAAATGATGGATCAGGGCCTCAATTACGACCAGATACAGCAACTTAGCAACAGGCTCATATTTATCACCCAGTCGCTGGAAGAAAAGGAAATGCGGTGGTTAGAACTAAGCGAATACATAAGCTAAGACCAAATTCGTATCTACGTGGCAAATTTGCGGTTATGACAGATAATTTCCATTATTTTTACAACTCATTCTAAAACTCATAAGATGAAGACAATAAAACTATCCATATTGGCCGCTGTGGTGCTTATGGCTTGTGCTGGCACAGTAAAGGCCCAGAATGTGGATGACATAATGGACAAACACCAGAAAGCTATTGGTGGCACGGAGAACTGGGATAAAATAAAGACATTGAAGCTAACCGGGTCGATGACGCAGCAGGGCATGGAGATAGGCCTTACGGAAACCCTGTCGATGGGCAAGGCAATGAGGATGGATATTGCTGTGATGGGCATGTCCGGCTACCAGATTGTAACCACTACAGCCGGCTGGATGTATATGCCTTTCCAGGGCTCTACAAAGGTGGACACGATGAAGCCGGAATTAGTGAAAATGGCGCAACGCCAATTGGACATCAAAGGCAACCAACTGCTCGACTACAAGGCGAAAGGCACCAAAGCGGAGTATGTAGGGAAAGACACCGTAAATAATGCTCCCTGCTACAAAATAAAATTTACAGACAAAGATGGCAACGAATCTGTCTCTTTCTTCGACATGGCCAGTTATTATCTGCTACGCACAGAAGCGAAAGTAAAAATCGATGACCAGGAAACAGAAACAGCAGTTCTGTATAACAACTACAAAAAAATGGAAGAAGGTGTAGTAATGCCAATGAGCGTAACCGCCCAAGGTATGGAAGTTACATTCAAATCGATAGAGCTCAACAAGCCTATTGACGAAAGTGTATTCATCCCTACTGTACCTGACGCAAAAAAGTAATGTAGTAAGGAATTATACCGAATGGCTGTTTCTGATGAAGCAGCCATTCTTTTTTTAGTTATGTTGGCCGCCTGTCGTTTTTACTAAATCTGTATATTAGCGGTCAAACACTTCCTCATAGATAATCTCCTCATTGGTCAGCTAAGATCGGGTGACCGCGATGCATTCAGAAAGCTGGTCGAGATATACCAGCTTAAGGTGTTCAATACCGCCATTGGCCTCGTTCAGGATCATGGTGTGGCAGAGGATATTGCGCAGGAGGTTTTCGTCACTGTTTTTAAATCAATCCTGTCATTCAATGAACGGTCGTCCATGTCTACATGGATATACCGTATCACTGTAAACAAATGTCTCGATCACCTGAGAGCAAGGAACAGGCAAAAAAGGAACGGACTGTCAGGAATGCTGTTTCACACCGAGTCGGGCGATCCGCTGCACGACAAGCCAACCTTTGACCACCCCGGAATACTGCTGGAAAAGAAAGAAAAAGCGCGCTACCTGTTTGAGGCCATTGAATCGCTGCCCGAGAACCAAAAAGCCATTTTTGTGCTGTCACAGGTAGAAGAATTACCCCAAAAAGACATTGCGGAAATAATGAATTTGTCAATAAAAGCGGTGGAATCGCTCCTGCAAAGAGCCAAAGCCAACCTAAGAAAGAAACTGGAACATATTTAT
>CAYNGS010000706.1:0-2025 GCA_964396625.1 uncultured Flavipsychrobacter sp. | reverse complement strand
TGGAAATGTATAAACCGGGAGATATGATTGCAAACCGTGCCCCTACCTCTATGGAAACTGGACTGCTACAAAGCGGTGGTGAAATAAATATTGTAGCTTCGATGAACGGTCAACAAGTATATGCTAATAAATATGGAATTGCTTTTAGACAGTCGACGGCATCAACACAAACTATGGGACTTTATTTTGGGAATACAAACAATTCAGACTCAGTAGTAACTTGGGTACAAGGTACAACAACTGCTGGAACCACAGATAGTGGGACTCACAGACCTGATAGTAGCGGAAATATGGGTGGCTGGACCGGGGCAGGCTCAAATGGTTTTCGTTGGGGGTCAGGCTATTATCACTTAATTGATTCCTGCACAAGTTTTAACTGGGTAAATTGTGATATGTTGTATAGCTCTTCGGGTCCCAATACGGCTGTAAGAGTTACTGTACCCGATACGAGTTTTAATCCTCGCAATACACAAATATTTCTAGTCATTCCTGCAAAAAATGTAATGACGCAGAGTGATAATCAACAGTTATACGATGTTTCTTCAAACACATTCACCATAGGTAATGATGAGAATCAAGTGCCCGTTGGAGAAAACTATATTGTAGTAGTTATTGCCAATAAAAATAATAGTATGTATTATGTTCAGGTGAGTGGAGTAATCACAGACGGAATTACGGTTAATGCTGCCTTGGCTCCGGAAACAAGAGGCGATATAGTAGCTCGTTTGGAAGGGCTATAGTAGACCGCGGTATCCGTTTAGCCCGTTATCTATGGAGGATTGTTTATCAATTTATTTTCACAAATCGCAATATCCGTTTAGCACGTTTCTACCTATGGTGTTTCAAAAAACGAGTTTGATATATGGGCGCTGGAGCAAAAAAAACGCCTCCCTTTTGGGCTGGCATGAAGTTCTTCAATGTGTATGGCCCAAATGAGTACCACAAAGGCCGGATGGCATCCGTTATTTTCCATGCCTACAATCAAATAAAAGACAAAGGCTTCGTAAAGCTGTTCCGCTCACACAATCCTAATTACAAAGACGGTGAGCAGATACGCGACTTCATTTATGTAAAAGATGTAGTGCAGATATGCGTGTGGCTTATGGAGCATCAACCCGCAAATGGCCTCTACAATACAGGCACTGGACAGGCGCGCACCTTTAATGATCTGGTGCGGGCAATTTTCAATACCCTTAAGCTGTCACCAAACATTCAATACATCGACACACCATTAGATATACGCGACAAATATCAATACTTCACAGAGGCGGACATGGACAAACTACATAAGGCAGGGTATAGCCAGCCCTTGTTTTCTTTGGAAGCTGGCGTTAGTGAATATGTTAGTGAATACCTGGAAACGGGAAAGTATTATTAGCCCCACATAAGGGAAAAAAGGTTGATAGTTTTGTCCTGTCAACCCTATAACATGTATAAGCAATCAATTTCTATTTACCAGTATTATCACCCGCATTCATTACCGCTTGAAGGTTTGTCGGAAAAATGTTGGTATCTGCATTATCACCAGCCTTCGCGTGTATCCTATACCCTGGTGCCATTTCAGGGCCATACCCATACAATTCCGGCATCAGGTAAGTGCCCTTTTCGGGGGCAGGTTTTTCTACTTCATTTTGGATACGGTAAGCATTTGCTGCGGGATCCTGACGCACACCCGCCACCTGCCAGCTAACCTTCACATTCGGCTTGTCCGTTTTTATTTTAAATTGGTTATTGCTAATCTCTTCTGACACGATAGCCTGCGCAAACTGTCCGATACAAGTAAGCTGGTAATCATATTCCTTATTCAGTGCAGTAAAATAAGATGGCAGCGTTACTGTTGCGTTACCGCCTGCATCTGTAACTACGTGCCCTTTATACAGGTTCATCATATCATTTGATTCTACAGAAGAATGGTACAAGTATTTATTTGCAGGATCAGCCGGATGGTCTATTTTGAACGACTTGATAGAAGCGCTCGCTGAAGAAGCATAAATAGCTCCAACAAAATACCCGGCATAATTTGCA
>CAYNGS010000705.1:0-2028 GCA_964396625.1 uncultured Flavipsychrobacter sp. | reverse complement strand
CGCTGACAAGGGTTCCAGAAGTATCAACAATTGGAACAAACGCATTTTGCCCTTCCATGGAATTCCAATAGGTCGTATCTGACCCACTAATTACATTACCGGACATTATCCCAGCAGCTGCAACTTTATTAGTTGACGCCAATGTGACGCCCCAGCAATTAATAAAATGCGGGCTATCGAAATGTGTCAGCCATTTTAAGTTGCCGTTAGTATCCGTCTTCATAACGAACAATTGACCTCCTACAACGGGAGTAACCGTAACTCCGTTATAGGTTACATAACCTGGGGATAGGCCGCTTAAATAAAGATTTCCATATCCATCAGTTACAGCCCCAGTGATACCTGTGCTCCCACCACCGTATGGACCGCCTAAGGTATCTTTCCAAATTAAATTACGAGCGGTATCGAAAGCGGCTAAATAAGGCGAATATGAACTGTCTGGAACAAATGCGGTATTTCTATATCCATAAGCGTAAAATTTTCCACTTTCTCTATCAAGCGCACCACCAAAAATCACTAATGTAGAATCTATCATTAAATGCTTTGCTGATAATAACATTCCTGAAGAATTATATGCCAAGTCATACATCCCCGAATGACTCATAACGCTTGGAGTAACGGGCACACCATACTTCATGCTATTAAAAAAATGTACATTGTTACCGCCATCTATTCCAACTGTAGAGCCATAGGACAAAGCCCCAATTTCGGTTGCGATAGTATTATTCCCCACGTATCGTACCCAGTTAAAATGACCGCTTGTATCAAATTGTATCAATCCTTCACTTTGATAAATAAGTCCAGAAATGGTCGTATCGTTGCCTATATGCAAAACTCCATTAGTTAAATATCCTGCTAAATAAACATGGCCTATATTATCAGTGACAATGCCGTATGAAATACAATCGCCACCACTTGAGTAAATAAGTTTAGCCCATCTCATTTGTCCATCACATGTGTAGCTAGTTATTAAGATATTGCCTTGGCTAATAACGCTGCTCTTTAAAAAAGTATCTGCAATTATATGATTGTCGCCTACCTGGCTTGCTGCATATATATTGCCATTAATATCGGTGCATATATAATCTACTTGTTCGTTGTACACGGCAGGTGTTCCAGTCATATCTTCTGTACTACCGCCACCTTTTACCCATTTGAATTGCTGGGCATTTGAAATGATAACTCCCTGAAAAAAAATAAAAAAGCATACTGACATTCGTATAAATAATTTTTTCATGTATGTCTTTTATATAAAGTTATATAATTTTTACAGCAATAACCGATTGCTATGCGGTAACGAAAAACGTTACAGCCCTGCACAATGTGGAATAAATCGCAGGAAGATCCGGAAGCGCATAAACGAGCGGCGTTATTCAATTATCGCACGCTGTTCCATATCAGCGCCTCAACATCCTTAGGGTCTGCAATGATACTCGCCCTGTACTGCTGCAATGGTTGCCATTCGTTTTTCCCCTGCCTCCATTTTTCAGGAACTGCACTCCATAGTACTTTTTTGTCGGCAGACACTATAAAGAGTTTGGCATACGGGCTGCACATCGACGCAAATATGGCATGACCACCAGGGAGTTCCTCTACATTGCCGCCCGAGGAAAAAAGCATTTTCCTGCTGGGTATATTTAATGGAGGGGTATTCACATTAGGTGGGGGCATTTTTGCAAGCTCAACGGGGCAGTCGAATTCCCAAACTTTCCTCAGGCTGTCCTTCGCTGATACCGGTTCATGCATCATTACAATTTTGGGCAGGGTAGTGGCATCGCAGCCATTATCAAAAACGTAGAGGTAACCTTTTTCAGATATTTTGCAACTGTGCTGGCCGCAGAAAAAACTGCTGCTCAGGTCGGTCGCCGGATTTTCCGGCAGGCCGTAGGTTTCCAGCACTTTCCCATCGGGGTAGCTGATCTTCAGCACCTGGCTGATATTTCTAAAACTCAGGTAGATGTGTTGTTCTTTCTCATCGAAGTAAAATGAATTTTCATGCGGGTCTAATTCGGGCATTCCGTCGGCCTT
>CAYNGS010000704.1:0-2028 GCA_964396625.1 uncultured Flavipsychrobacter sp. | reverse complement strand
GTTGCGCACTGGCAGGGACAGACAAAAGGCATACAATAAAAAATAAGTAATTTTTTTTCATGTGTTTTGATTTGCTTAAGAAAAGATTATTCATTAAATCTTAATATACCTTGTGTAAAACCATGCCATAGACACAATTTTTCTTAACAACTATATAAAAGCAGATACTATTTGTCGCATTTGAATGAAGCGTTTTGCCCATTCACAAGTTGCATAGAAAGGCATTAGACATAACCCACTACACTTCTTGCATAAGTGCCAGCATTGGGCTCCAGCTTCTATCTTTTTCAAAAAATAAATTTATACTTTTTTTATTTGTGGTAGCTGTACTTAAGCATATGGCTAAGCAGGGCGGCTTTCGAATGCAGTCACCCCCACTATGAGAGGACGCTGAATAAATTCAGGAATATCAAGAAATTATGACTAGCTAGTCGTGAAAAATTATGATAGCTTTTTTTTGGTCATTTAAGATCAGCTTTGGAGTAGTTTGCGTATTTTGTTACTCCTGTTACTTTACAGAAAGCCAAACACCTTGTAAGCATTAATTTTATTAGGAGTGTTACCCAATATTAACCTGAACAGGAATCGAACCTGTACTTGACAAGATTTTGAAGAATGCAAAAAGGGGCTAACCATGTGGTCAGCCCCTTGCAATATCATTACTGTAAAATCTATTCCTTAACAAACTTCAACACACTATTTACGTCAGTACCATAAAAATGGATGAAATAAACACCTGTTGGCAATTCGTATACGGATACTGATTGTGATAAACCATCTACTGATTTCACAACCCGCCCTGTAAGATCAACAATCTCAATATTACTGATAGTTCCGGTAGTAGTATAGTTCAGTGTATTCATTGTTGGGTTAGGATATATTGATACTTTCTGACTCACAGCAACTACGACAGGAGCCGAAAGGCCTGATCCGTCTTTCACCGCAAAGGGACTGAGAGAAGTAATACCTGTCCTGGTCATAAAATACATACTACCCATAGTGCCTGAAGCCGAGGGAGTATGGACATCCCACATACCGCCGGTGTAATGCGATATAAACGCGTTAGAGCGATTGAAACTATTTACTTCCATACCGGCACTCCACATAGCTACCATATCATAATCAATAGTGCTTGCAGAACTTGATACAAACCATGTAGCATTAACCATCGGCTGGGTAGCAGAAATCAATGTACCAGTTGTGCCGCCAGACAATACACCGTCAGCAACATTTACACTAACATTGCCTGTAGTAGCTGTTGCATTGGCTAATAAAGCGATAGGGGCAAAGTTGGTAAGGGACCCTACTTTAAAGGTGTCTTGTGCGCTTGTTGTCAGGTTCATTACCAGACTGCCGACACCGTCAGTTACTACATAACTAGCCGCTGTTCCGCCGTTTACCACACCACCTGCTGCAATCGCCAGATCATTAGCACCTAGCTTTATTTTACCGGATATAAGATTCAAGGCTCCCTGGATGGCAAGATTTGAACTAAGCAGTATACTATTACTACCACTACCCATATTGACTGTAAGGTTGTTCAGCAGTTTACCACCTGTTGCAAACTGTAATGCGCTGGTAACGCTAAACGTAGTGTTTACCACCAGGTTAGAAGCTGCTGTACCACTAAGCGTACCTGCGCCAGACAGATCTGCACCGGGATCTAATGTCAGTGTCTGGCCATTGAGGAACAAAGTTCCCGCAGTCAGCGTAAGCAGATTGTCAATTTTAAGGTCGGAAGCTAGTGCTGCACCGCCACTCGCTGTATTAACAACAAAATTCTTAAGCGTGCCACCTGCTCCTGTTGCAAAACGAAGCGATCCGCTAAGTCCGCCCGTTGCATTGACATCCAATGAAGACAGTGTGCTGCCGGTGATAGTACCTGAACCTGCTGCCGACAAATCGCCAGTTGGGTTCAAAGTAAGTGTATGACCAGCTAGTGACAAAGTACCTCCTGTGAGTGTAAGGATACCGCTAACCCCAAGGTCGGAACCAAGAGATACGCCAGTGCCTGCACCTGTGTTTAGA
>CAYNGS010000703.1:0-2036 GCA_964396625.1 uncultured Flavipsychrobacter sp. | reverse complement strand
AATATATTTTACGCACTAAGGAGAATCTGTGCCTGCTGAAACCGCAGGGTGATGTGATACTGCTGCTGAAAATACGCTACGCAGAAGAGATCAAGGACTATGGCGAGCTGAATATACCGAAAGACATAGCGGTGAAACCTGCAGAATTAAAAATGGCGCAGTCGCTTATTAATCAATTAACGCCAAAAAAATTCTCGATGGCCAGGTACAAAGACACCTACGATAAAGGGTTGATGAAAATAATCGAGGCAAAAGCAAAAGGCAAAAAAATAACGCAGCCGCGCTTTAAGATCATACACAACAAGAGCAAGGACCTTATGTCGCAGCTAAAGGCGAGCCTTGAGGCGCCAAAGAAAAAAGCATCTTAATTTTTTGAAACACAATCACGCGTAGTGGCACTGACAAAATATAACAGCAAACGAAAATTTTCAGAAACACCGGAACCGCAGGGTAACGTGGCTGCTGGTAATGGTAAACTTATTTTTGTTGTGCAGCGGCACCATGCCAGTCATTTGCATTACGACTTCAGGCTTGAGCTTAACGGGACGCTCAAGAGCTGGGCTGTGCCAAAGGGACCATCACTCAATCCAAAAGACAAACGCCTTGCTATGATGGTAGAAGACCACCCTATCGATTACGCGACTTTCGAAGGCGATATACCAGCCGGCAACTATGGTGCGGGCCATGTAGACGTGTGGGACCATGGTACTTATGAGCCGATAGATGAAAACGGGGAAGTGATCTCTCCAACTATGTTCTCGCGCAATCTGCGTGCGGGTAGCATTAAATTCCGGATCAAAGGAAAGCTGCTCAGGGGCGACTTTGCGTTGGTAAATATGAAAAAAGACGAAAAGACCTGGCTGCTGATAAAGCATAAAGACAAATATGCGACAGAAGACGATTATAACAGCGAAGATTTTGCAAAAAAAAGTTCACTGGCCTATACCGCGGCCCGGAACAAAGCAAGCGTTGTAAAAAAAAAGTGAAACCGGTACTATTGGTCAAGAAGGAAGTAAAAACAGAACCGACGTCTTACAAACATAAATACCACGGCAGCAGTAATCACAAATATACCAGCTACATAAAGCCGATGCTGGCAAAGCTACACGATGAACCGTTCAACGATCCCGGCTGGCTATACGAGATAAAATGGGACGGCTATCGGGCCATTGCCGAGGTAAATAAAAAAGAGCTGCGCCTCTATTCCAGAAATGGCTTGTCGTTTAAGGAAGATTACCCGATAATTTATGATGAACTAAAGAAAATAAAGAAACGGGCCGTGCTGGATGGCGAGATAGTGGCGCTGGATGCAAAGGGCAGACCGGCATTTCAGCTCATACAGCAATACGGACAGGACAGCACAGTGCCGATCTGTTATTATGTATTCGACTGCCTGCAGGTCGATGGAAAGTCAATAGAAGCAAAACCTCTGCTGGAGCGGAAACGGATACTGAAAGGTTTGCTGCCCAAAAGCGACATAGTAATGTATTGCGACCATGTCGCGGAAAAAGGGAAAGACTTTTTTAAAGCATTAAAGAAGGAGGGACTGGAAGGCATGATCGCTAAGCGGGCCGACAGTGTTTACCACGAAGATGTCCGTTCATCCGACTGGCTGAAGGTGAAAAATGTAATAACCGAAGAAGCAGTGATAGCCGGATATACACAGCCGGGCGGTAGCAGGAAATATTTCGGGGCGCTTGTCCTCGGCATGTATAAAAAAGGTAAGCTTGTCTATATAGGTCATACCGGTACTGGTTTTACTGAGCAGATACTTAGAGAGGTATATGCACAGCTACAGCCCCTGAAAATGAGCCGGTCGCCTTTTGATACGAAGGTGCCCGTAAATGCACCGGTAACCTGGGTGAAGCCCAGGCTTGTATGTAATCTGAAATACACTGAGATAACCGCAGACGGACACCGGCGGCATCCGGTCTTTATGGGTTTGCGAAAAGATAAAGCAGCAAAAGATGTACATGAAGAAGTAAAAGGTTAACTAAAACAGAAACATGGGGACTACAAAAAAAACAGGAAGCAGG
>CAYNGS010000702.1:0-2039 GCA_964396625.1 uncultured Flavipsychrobacter sp. | reverse complement strand
AGGGTACCGGATATTTTATCGCCGGAGGCGCGGGCATCACACCCTTTGTGGCTATCCTGCGACAACTTTATAAGGACAAAAAACTGGCTGGCAACAAGCTAATATTCTCCAACAAGACCTCAAAGGATATCATTTACGAATCTGAACTGTCATCGATGCTGGGTAAAAACCTGATAAACATACTCTCAGAAGAAAAGAACAGCCACTACCTATCCGGGCACGTTGATGAGGATATGCTTATGAGGATAGCACCTGATTTCAATACGCATTTCTACGTATGTGGCCCTGATAAAATGATCAGCGACATAAACGTGATACTCGAGAAGCATGGGACCAGTCCCGAAAGTGTGGTCTTTGAAAAGTAACTCACCGGAAATATCATTGAACTTGACAATAACTAAATAAGGGCCAGCCACATATCTACTGAAACTTTGTTAATTTCAATGGCCGGCTTCGGTTAAATAGGGTTTTTCATGTAGGTTTGTTGTTTCATGAAGAAGATATTTCCGCTTATTGTGGTGTTGATAACCCTGTCGGTGGTAGGGATACTGTTCATCCAGATGTCGTGGATAGAGAATGCGATGAAACTGAAGCATGAGGAGTTTCTGCGCAGGGTGGACAACTCGCTGAAACAAACGGCGGATGCATTCAGAAACCAATTCATCTCAAAACAGAAGGAGCAGCCCCTTAACGATGACTACCGCCAGTACATACTGGAAAACAAGTTTACCACACAGGGATGGTTCACACCCGAGGAAATACATGGTATCATTGATGGCGTACTGAAACAAAACAGCATCAAGCAGCCGTTTGAGTACTGCATTCTCAACATTTACAAGTACCCCGTTTTCAGTTCGGACAGCTTTCAGTTGGCGGACATTCCCAACTCTTTCTCGGTGGGGTTGGCTACCGATAATGCAGCGCTGAACCAGGAGACCCTGTACCTCAACATACATGAGGACAAAAACCTGGTCATCCGTGAAATGCGGTGGATCATTATTGCATCGATCGTTTTCACTACCATCATCATACTGGCTTTTGCCGTGACGGTGCGGACGCTCTTTAACCAGAAAAAGCTCTCCGAGATCAAATCGGATTTCATCAATAACATGACCCATGAGCTGAAAACACCGCTTGCGACCATATCGCTGGCAATAGATGCGCTAACCAACGAAAAGGTGATACATGATGCCGACAAAATAAAGATATACAGCAGCATGATAAAGGAGGAGAACAAGCGCATGAACAAGCAGGTGGAGAAGATACTGCAGGCTGCACGCCTTGAAAAAGAAGAGATAAAACTAAACCTTCAGAAACTGGATTCGCACCAGGTGATTGCCAAGGTGGCCGAAAACCTGGCGCTGCAAATACAGGAGAAAAACGGGACCTTGCACCTTAAATTAAATGCACCTAATCATATGATACAGGCCGATGAAGTGCATTTTTCCAATATTATCTTTAACCTGCTGGACAACGCCATGAAGTACTCGAACGATGCGCCGCATATAGAGGTAGAGACGCTGTCGTCGGGTGGTGTATTTACTATGAAGGTGAAGGACAACGGTATTGGCATGGACAAGGAAACCCAATCACGCATCTTCGAAAAGTTCTATCGCGCACATACAGGGAACATCCACAATGTAAAGGGGTTCGGGCTGGGACTTAGCTATGTAAAGGCCATAGTGGACGCACATGAAGGCAGGATAAAGGTAGAAAGCACGCCAGGCAAGGGAAGTACATTCACCATAACGCTGCCCGTGGAACAGGGCTAACACAGACCAATTACAGGGCTATGCATAACCCCTTGATCACCGCACCGAGGCGAATAGCATCGTAAATACGCGGCTCATCTGCACCCTGTTCTTTAACGGAATGCTCGTGAGATACCACGCAGCGCTCGCAGCCGTTTATCGCAGACAGCATCAGACTCATCAATTCGAACAGGCCCTTGCCCATCACCGGGTTCATCATCAGGCTCATGCGCAGACCGGCCGGGTGCTTGCTGTAGTACTCGTTTTTATGCATGAAGTGACGGAAAC
>CAYNGS010000701.1:0-2041 GCA_964396625.1 uncultured Flavipsychrobacter sp. | reverse complement strand
ATCGCGGAAACCAGCAGCACGGTCCGGCCGAGAGCGCGTTTCGGAATCGTGGAAAAAATACAATGACACGCTCAGCAGAGAATTTAAGCGAAAGAATGTAGCCTACCCTCCCAAGGATATATACCTGCGTGCGTTTAAGTCGCAAAATGAAATGGAACTGTGGGCCCGAAATAATGAAAACAGTGAGTACAAGCTGATAAAGACATACCGTATCTGCGCCCTATCGGGCGCACTGGGGCCTAAACGCACACAGGGCGACCGGCAGGTGCCAGAGGGCTATTATTTCATAGAAGAATTTAATCCTAAAAGCGATTATTACCTTTCACTCCTGCTGAATTATCCCAACTACTCGGACCAGCTCATGAGCAAGGAGAAACCGGGCGGCGATATATACATACATGGCGGCTGCGTGACGGTAGGCTGTATGCCGATGACCAACGACGGTATAGAAGAGATATACACTGTGTGCCTGAATGCCCGGCTGAACGGCCAGGAAAATATACCTGTCCATATTTTTCCCACGCGACTGACAAAGAACGGCATGAGCTATCTCAGCCGCGAGTACCCAAGGGATGCGGCGAGGCAGGAATTCTGGGCCGAACTAAAAAATGGCTATGAGTACTTTGAACGCACACACCGGTTATTGCCCGTTATGTACACTCCTGAAGGAAAATATGTGAACTAATAGCCAAATAATTAACAATGTATTCCCGGCGTTCCGATATATAATCCCCCTATCTTTGCATCTCCTTAGGGAACCCTTTTATGAAGCGTTTTTCGTTCAGCATCCACAGTCTGGCTTTCGTTATTGTTTTCGCCTTTTTGCTCGCATCGTGCGAGAAGGAAGTTCACATTAACCTTGCTGGCTCTCCTCCGAAGGTGGTAGTGAATGGCTCGATAGAAACCGGATTTCCTCCATATATTTTTTTCACATCAACTATAGGCTTTTTTTCAACAGTGGACCTTGCTACCCTGCAAAACAGTTTTTTGCATGGAGCAACCATGACGGTCTCCGATGGCTCTACTACGGTTACCCTTAAAGAGTACTCACTGGACACCGGGGTAAACAGGATATCTTTTTATTCTGTAGATACAGCCAATCTCGGCAACCTGATGCTGGGGCAGGTGGGAAAAATGTATACGCTCACCATCTTATATAATGGCACCACTTATACTGCCGTGACGAAAATACCCAATCCGAAGGGTATTGACACACTGTGGTTTGATGTCCCTGTCTTTCAGAACTCAAAAACTCCGGACAGTGCCAAACAGCTATTTGCGAACTATACCGACCCGGACACGCCGGGTAACTATGTGCGTTATTTCACGCGCAGAAACCACGAGTCGTTCTACCAATCGGGCATCTTCAGCGATGAAGTGGTGAACGGAAAAAGGATAAGCAATATTGGTCTGTATGCCGGTTATGACAACACTAATAATGCCAATGGCGACTCGCTGAGGTATTTTTATCCCGGAGATTCAGTAGTGGTGAAATGGTGCGAGATCGACAAAGGGGTTTATACGTTCTGGAACACATATGATTATGCAAACAATGCGCTGGGCAACCCGTTTGCCTCACCGATAAATGTCACTTCCAACGTTTCGAACGGTGCTCTAGGCGTTTGGGCGGGCTATGGCAGCATTTATTATACAATTGCGCTGCCGAAATAATGGCGGATCGCCAAATTTCAAAATCCAAAATTTGTAGCATCGGTAATTCTTTTGCATCTTTATAATTGAACAAATTTTATTTTTGCACCCTCATTGCGCTTTGCGCGACCGGGGTTAATAACTGAAAATGAGCGAAACAGAGAAAGTACATTGTCTTATAATAGGATCGGGGCCAGCGGGATATACCGCAGCCATATATGCAGCACGCGCAAACCTGAAACCGGTATTGTACCAGGGGTTGCAGCCGGGCGGGCAGCTCACCATTACTACTGAAGTAGAAAACTATCCCGGCTACCCAAACGGTATTATGGGGCCGCAGATGATGGTGGATTTTGAGCAGCAGGCGCAGCGCATGGGCGCCGATATCCGC
>CAYNGS010000700.1:0-2051 GCA_964396625.1 uncultured Flavipsychrobacter sp. | reverse complement strand
ATACGTGAAATTGTCGGACAACCCATTTGAAGCATTCAAATTAATCCCCACTTTGTCCATGATCGCGAACACACCCTGTTCTTCGGTGGTTGCAAACAGGAGGCCCGCACCGCCTGAAGTAAGGGAAGTGACCGTGGACGATGGCCCGTTAATGATGTTATCGGCGCTCACAGACAAGTTTACGACCTGGCCAATCTGACCATTGCCATATGCAGTCCAGACATCGGGACCACTGACAGCAACAGCGGTGGCCGGTTTGTGCATACTGTCCAGAATTTTAATAAAACTATGTCCGTTGAACCGCAGGAGCCCGGCATCTGTCGCGAGCCAGATGTAGCCCGTAGCGTCCTGCGCCATTGCATTGATCTTGACGCCCGTGTTCGTTTCGCTCAGGGAAAAATCGCGGATAAAGGGCTTTTGGGCCCCTGCAATATATGAGCAAAAGACAAAAAGAAACGGTGCAAACTTGCGCATACAGGATCAATACAGAAAAACAAATGTAGCATCAAAATCTTTATCACTGACCAGGCAACCTTACAAACGAAGGATGTATAGCCGCCGCAACCGCTACCAGACCTTGTTGCCAGAGTTCCTGTTCTCTTTCGAACGGACGACGGTGAAGACACGCGAGATATTAAAGCCGAGATGGATGGCTCCCTTATTTATGTCGCCAGAAGTTTCGCCGATAAATGCCCGCTCAGTGGTACTTGCCGCATTTGTAAGAAACAGTTGAAAGACATGTCCACCGGTCTCGATGTCAATACCGACGGACAGCGGATTATTGTAGCCGTCCAGTTTATGACCCGGAACGGTGTAATAGTATTCGTAAGTGATGGCGATGCGCCGATTCAGCTTAATTCGGCCCCCGATGCCCATTGCCAGCACATCATTTGGTTCGTCGGCGAATGTGACGAGATTGTAGTGCAGGTATGTGGGCATAAGCTGGAGTGAAAACCAGTTGTTGAATTTACGCGCGATGAGCAATTGGCTGAAATAATATAGCCTGTTATTAAAGTAGTAGGTATAGCCCGGCAGATTCAAGATATCGAGCGTTCTCACCGACATACCGGATACAAAGCTGAGGCTTAACGGATATTTTTCATCGATGGTCTGGCGCAGTAACTTGACCTTAAAGAAGCCGTCATACTCTTTTTCATAACTGCTGCGACCAACACCCACCATCAGCCAATCTGTAATGCCATAGTCGAAGCTGAATTTGGTCGTTGCGTTATCCAATCCGTAGAGGTTTTTTATCCCTTCGTTCAACTGACCAAACCTATGGGCTATTCTGAAATCGAGTACGCCCTTCCCTACATTTTCGATACTATGGCCATTTATGATACGTGTGGACTTAAATGTTGCAGAAACAAAATACCCACTCTTTGCTTTACCATCGGACGCGTCGTGCAGTATCTTTTCGAGGTCGTCAGTATTAAAAGAGGTTGTATCATCCTCGTGTATAACCTGCGCAAAAGACGTGCGGCAAAAAAAAGCGGCAATGATGAGTAACAAAACGCGCAGACTTCTATTCATTTGCTTAGTGCTTGTAATCGTTAATTGTTTTGAGACCCCTGGTTTACCCAACTAACTATTTCTCCTATCTGGCAGTCATTGAGCATAATTCCATTTTTAGGCATAGGTGTATAGCCCACCGTATGCGTGATAGCCCCGATAAGCCTGCCACTCAGCACTATCGACTTCGCACCGGTGTAGCTATCGAGCGAATAGCCGCCGGTAGGATAAGGGCCGGTATGACAACCCACCAACGCACAGTTTTGCGACAGGATAGGTTTGACAGTGGCTACAAACTACACATTGTTTGTATCGCAACTGCTACTGCCGGGTTTAGGCTGTGCCGGGTACAAGGTAGCTTCGTTGTCGCGGCTGCAACTACAGACGACAACGCACAGAAAACACAGTAAGCCCATACTCCTAAACCTGATGATCATATCGCCCTTCCCCGGTGGTATTTCAACCGCTTGTATTTCTTCAAAAATAGCTGTTTATTTTATTCTCAGCAAGGGCTTTACAGCACTATAACCCGTCCTTAC
>CAYNGS010000699.1:280-2058 GCA_964396625.1 uncultured Flavipsychrobacter sp. | reverse complement strand
TGATCAATAATTATTCTGTACCTGCCACTAGTAATTGACAGGTAGCCCCCATTTAAAGTGCCATCCTGACTTTCTTGCATTTGTTGCATTTTGGATATAATACTTCCAATTGAATTACTCATAACGTATAATTAATGAATTTAAAACTCAACATTATTGTATATCGCACTTATATCGGATATTCCCAATCTTCAGCTTCTATGGTAATTGCAAAACTATCTGCATTTTGTGTCGTAGCTCCAATAACATAACCATTTTGCAAATGAAAATTATCCTTTAGCAGCACCTTAAAAGAAGGAGTAAAACCTGATTGAATTGTTTCGGGTATAACTACTTCCATCAATAAGGCATAGTGGCTCGTATCAGGGCCAATATAAAAACGAATCATGCCGTTAATGCTTGTGCTTTGCAATGCAGATATGGTGATGGATTTTATTATTGAACCCCGGATGGTAGTGAGGGCGGGGGCTGCAAATACCTGTACAATAGTACCTGTACCATCAAGATGTGTATTTGCAGCAGAAACAACACCAAGACCCGTAACAGCGGCATTCTGTTCGAAATTACAACAAGTAGGTGGTAAATCTTGAGGGTAGCCCCAGTCTAATCCTTCAGCAATAATATTGAATGTATTAGCAGTTTGGGTTGAAGCATATAACCTGTATCCTGTGTTTAATTTCAGTACATCAACCAGATCAATCTCTATCATTGGATATATCGGTGCCGGAGTAGGTGTAGCGGTAAGAGCCGGGTAAACCGGAATTGGTATTTCCCTAAATAAGGCCACTGTTGTCCCATCACTAATAAAAAAACGAACCATTCCGGTTGTCACAGGTCCTGTAGCTTTAATTATAATTGATTTAATAATTGTACCATTTGCACCACCTGCCGAAAGCACTAAAGTAGCTCCAACACCGGTGAGACTGGAGTTAGCGGTAGATATTGTCGCAATGCCGGTATTTGCGGTTAATTCTGAATAATTGTTGCAGTCGCAGTTGCCTATATTCATAAAACCGAAGTTATTTTGTTGTGAAATACTTTAGAACTTTATCCTGAATTGTTAGATCAAAAGTAAAAAAAAAAAAAAATTGTTTTTTTTATATATTTTAGTAGTTTTACCGATGCTTTAAGTAGTGCATAACAACTTTTCTATGCAATTAGACAATGCGATTGTTGGGCATTATATTGCCAAGTACAGGAAGCTTAGAGAAATTAAGGCACGTGATATTGCGGCGCGTCTTGGTATGAAAGAAGCAACCTATACCAAGTATGAACGTGGTGAGACAGCGATAACGGTTGATTTTATGAGCAAGGTAGCCGAGATACTTAATGTCAGTCCATTGCGTTTTTTATCTGCGTCTCCTGAGGTATTTTTAGAAAGCTTAAATAATCCATCAGCAACGATTAAGGATCAAGGGCCGGATCAAACGGTAAATGAACAGTATACATCGATGATGCTGAAACTAATGGAGAATATCATAGAAATGAATGCGCGCATCACACTGTTACTAGAACGCAAAGAATAAACCTTACTTATTTTTCTTCCGGCTGTTTATTTCGTCGCGGATATTGATGGCGCGAACATAGTCTTCCTGTTCCAGCACTTTTTGCAGTAGCTTATTCAGTTCATCCAGGTTCATGCTTTTCATGTCGGTCTCCGGCACCGGGCGGTTGCTGACGGGTACTTTGCCGGGTTTCTCTTCAGATGCTGTGGGCTCTACCGCGCTTTCGGGCTGCTCAAGATACAGTCCGGCGGCCTCAAGGATATTTTCGTAGGT
>CAYNGS010000699.1:0-270 GCA_964396625.1 uncultured Flavipsychrobacter sp. | reverse complement strand
AGCCATTGCCAGCGCATCGGAAGTGCGCGAGTCTATTTCTATATTTTCACCATCATGGCGGCAGATGAGCTTTGAGAAAAATATACCTTCCTCCAGCTTGTAGATAATAACCTCGGTAAGCTCTATGCCGAACGTGGTCATGAAATTGGCAAACAAGTCGTGGGTAAGGGGGCGGCTGGGCTGCATACGCTCCAGCGCCACAGCAATAGCCTGCGCCTCAAAACCACCGATCACAATAGGCAGGCGCCTGAGCCCGTCTACCTCGCCCAG
>CAYNGS010000698.1:0-2058 GCA_964396625.1 uncultured Flavipsychrobacter sp. | reverse complement strand
CTGATACAAATACTAACCGGTAATGCCCGACCCACCTTTAACACAGATGTGCATATTTATAACGATCCGAAACTAAACAGCATACAGCAGGTCGCGGTGAATAAGATAATGCAGGCAAATGAACTGGCTATTGTGCATGGGCCGCCCGGCACGGGTAAGACCACAACCCTGGTGCAGGCGATCAAAACATTGATTAAACAAGGTGAGCGGCAGGTGCTTGTTGTTGCACCAAGCAATACCGCCGTAGACCTGCTGAGCGAAAAGCTATCTGACGAAGGGCTGAATGTGCTGCGCGTAGGTAACCCGGCGCGGGTGTCTGAGCGCCTGATGTCGCTGACGCTGGACAGCAAGATGTCGGGGCATGGTACCATGAAGGACATAAAGCGGCTGAAGAAACAGGCTGGTGAGTTTAAAGATATGGCGCACAAATACAAGCGCAACTTCGGGAAGGCGGAGCGCGAACAGCGTAAAGCGTTGTTTGACGAAGCATACAAAATAATGAAGGAAGTGACCCGGTTGGAACAGTATATAAGCGATGATCTTAGGGCAAAGGCACAGGTGATAACTGCTACGCTGGTTGGGGCAAACCACTATACCGTTCGTGACCTGAGATATAATACCGTTGTGATCGACGAGGCCGGCCAGGCGCTGGAGCCGGCCTGCTGGATACCTATACTGAAGGCGAAGAAGGTAATACTTGCCGGTGATCACTGCCAGTTGCCGCCAACGATCAAATCTAACGAAGCGGCGAAGGGTGGGCTAAGTGTCACGCTGCTCGAAAAGTGTGTTCGGTTGCATCCGGAGGCAGTCGTGCGGCTTGAGGAGCAGTACCGCATGCATGACCAGATCATGGGTTATTCTTCGAAGGTGTTTTATGACGAGAAGCTGGTGGCGCATCCTTCTGTGGCAACGCATCTGTTATTTCCCGCGGATGCACCGCTGGTCTTTATAGACACTGCAGGCTGCGGATTTGACGAACTATCAGAGAACGCAAGCATATCCAATCCGGAAGAAGCAGTGTTATTATTCAAGCATCTGAGCCTGCTTGCCGCTGAGCTTGTCACTCGTTATGACAGCGCCGATTTTCCGTCAATTGCCGTTATCTCTCCCTATAAAGAACAGATATATGTGCTGAAGGAGCAATTGCTGCACTCACCGGAACTTTTTGGCGTACGGCAATAAAATATCGGTAAACACCATCGACAGTTTTCAGGGGCAGGAGCGCGATATAGTGTATATAAGCATGACCCGGAGCAACGCTGCGGGTGTGATCGGGTTCCTGTCGGATACTCGCAGAATGAATGTGGCCATGACACGCGCACGAAAGAAACTGGTAGTGGTAGGAGATAGCGCCACCTTATCACGTTTCCCTTTTTATGCAGATTTTATAGCCTATGCTGAGAAAATTGATGCCTATAAAAGCGCCTGGGAGTTTATGAACCTCTAGGCCCTCCGGGATGCTATTCTCCGCCCCTCCAAAACTTACGTACCTTTACCCGGATGGCATTGTATAAATATTCAATAGACGAAATTCTTTCCAATCTTAAGATAAAATCGCTCAATGAGATGCAGTTGGCCTCTGTTGAGGCAAACAAGCAGCATGACGATGTGATACTGCTTTCCGCCACCGGCTCGGGAAAAACAATTGCCTTCCTGCTACCCTTGCTGCAGCGTATGGAGGCGGACAACAAAAATACGCAAGCGCTCATCATCGTACCATCACGTGAGCTGGCGCAACAAATAGAACAGGTGTTCCGGTCCATGAGCACCGGGTTAAAGATCACCAGCTGCTATGGAGGTCACTTGAGAGAAACCGAGGAGAACAACCTTTTGCAGCCGCCTGCGCTTATAGTGGGTACTCCCGGCCGTCTGTCAGATCATATTCGCAGGGGCAATATTACGGTTGCTACCATTACTACCCTGGTGCTGGATGAATTTGACAAATCGCTTGAACTTGGTTTTGATGAAGAGATGTCATTTATCATCGGCTCACTGCCGGGGGTCACTAAAAAAATACTTACCTCTGCCACCGAGGCGCCGGAAATGCCCGCCTTCATT
>CAYNGS010000697.1:0-2059 GCA_964396625.1 uncultured Flavipsychrobacter sp. | reverse complement strand
ATTCCAATACTTGTTTGCAGTATGCCAATGCAGCTCCGTACTCGTATTTCTCAAAATAGGCTTCGGCCATATCAACAAGAGCATTGGCCTGGTTCGTTTTGTCACCGGAGGCTTTAGCAATTGAAACAGCCTTTTGAAAATAAGTTGTCGCCGCTTCAAAATTCCGGATACAATTGTCATAAATGTTGCCAATAGCCAGGTCTGCGTTTACAATACCTTTCTCCCACCCGATCTTTTCTGCAATTTTCAACGCAGTTGCGGCATACCTCAGTTTTAGCGATGAATCGTTACAATCCACAATTTTTGACATTGTTATCAGTAGGGTCACTTTGTCTGTGTCTGCCCGCGCCGACACCATTAGTGATCTCAGTGAATCGATCTTGCGATTTGCAGCCTGGCCCGAACTGTAAGGTGAATAGAGAAACAAACCCCAGAACAATAATAAGTGCAATGAAAAATCAATACGTTTTTTCATTTATGTTTATTTGACTAAAAAATAAAATTAAAAATACTTTAAAAAATAAATGTTGTTTTATATTTTGTAAAAAAGATTGATAAGATAATTGCTTAAAAAGAAAGTATTATACCCAAACAAATTTAATAACTTAAAAAAAATGTATGAAACAGAAACTTTTTTTAACGCTATGTATGTTAGCGGTGATTGCAGTAATTTCCGGATGCGGCACTGAGCAAGCGCCGGAGAAGGTTACGCTTGCCGTGATCTATGGCGACCCAAGCGGCCAGGTGGCCCCGGGTACAACGCCAACCGCTCAAAGCACCTCTGATGGCTCCGCCACAACCACCACATCCGACGATCCGAGCCCGGCGCAAACACAGCCAGCGAGCACCAGCAAAGCCTTGATGCAGGCAACAACAGATTCGCCTCCTCCTCCGGCGCCTGACCCGGCAGGCACGCAGAGCAGCCCTGGTACTGCCTGCCCCGGAACCGGCATTTGTAAGGGTGACTCCTCATTGCAAACATCCACCACTGCAATACCTGTTCAATTTGAGTTAATGACCGGTAATTCGTCGGTGCTCGTAATGAGTTTCAATATTGCAGATATGAAGGAAAAACAAGGGAAACACCTGGGTTATTTTCAAAACCCTTCAAAGCTCTACAAATTCGGATCCACCTATTCTTTGGCAACACCGCTTTTTGCCAGACTCAAACTTCCGCCAAACTCAAGGATCACCCCAACGGATTCATGTATGATCCAACCGGAAAAAGATGGCAAAATGGTAGTGCATATCAAATATTCGCACGACTGATTCCAGGTACTAGCTTTTCGATGACGGGAACCATGGATCGGTTCCCGTTTTTTTGGTCCGATTCGATACTATTAGAGCATTCAGATAACGTAAACCGGCTAAGAAATAATGGATGGAATGCGGCATCACCGCAGCAGCGTTACATCGCCCTTCAAAAAACTGTCATTTCCGAATCTGTCCGTGAAAGCGATCTCCCAGAAATAAGTGCCGATGTCGGCTCGTTTACGTTTGTAGGTTCCGTCCCATCCCACTTCAAGGTTGGTGCCATAGTACACCTCTTCTCCCCACCTGTTGAATACCCGGAAATACTTTAGGTTGCGGTAGCCCACTGCCACGGGCCTGAACATATCGTTGAGCCCGTCGCCATTCGGTGTGAAGGCTGTCGGAACAAAAAAAGAAGCCTGGTTTACCACGCTCACTCTTATAGTGTCGTATCCCTGGCATCCAAACGGGCTCACCACGTGAACAAGGTACGCAAACACTCCTGTGTCGGGGTAGAATCCTATCGGGTTGCCTACATTTGTTTCATTCAGATTGGTAGCGGGTGTCCACGCATACTCAACACCTCCCGTGGCGTTGAAGAAAACGCTTTCCCCCTTCACAATGGTTGTATCAAAGCCCGCAAAAGGCCTGAAGTTGTCGATCAGTACTTGTGTCAAAGCCGTGTCCACGCAATTCTTAATATTTTTCGAGATCAGCACCACATTGTAGGTGCCGCCGTTTTTGAAAGTGTGCACTGGGTTCTGAATGAACGAGCTGTCTCCATCGCCAAAATTCCACTGCCAGAAAG
>CAYNGS010000696.1:0-2060 GCA_964396625.1 uncultured Flavipsychrobacter sp. | reverse complement strand
TGCTGATAATAGAGAACGGCTTTCATTACCCCGAGGTGGTTTATGATCTCAATGAAAGCAAAAATGAGAAGAAGAAAGAAGCGGACACCGCATTCGTAAAAGACGGAATAGATGTGATCATTGAAACTGTTCTTGAGAACGGAGGATCTGTAAAATTCGTTGACGCGGACGTATTAAAGGGATACCAGCATATAGCGCTGTGCCTGTACTATTAATGGGCCGGCTTAGCCAGATGCTTACGACACCATAAAATTTATTAAAATGAAGAAGATATTGTTACTGCTCGATGCCGAGCATTTTATAGCAGAAATCCTGGATTTTGCCGCAGCTATAGTAAAGTCGGATAACTCGACACTGATCGGTGTTTTTTGCGAGCATCCTCATCTTGAGGCTGCTCCGTATGTAAAGGCGCTTGGCGGGCAGATCTTCATAGAAGAGATAGTGGAGGCCCCGGCTGAGCAGATGAAGAAAAATGCATTGGTGCAGAAGAATATAGAGTTGTTTAAAAACGGGTGTATTCAGCGGGAACTTAAGGCGCTTGTGCATCACGATAAGGGTATTGCACTCGAGAATATGATAGGGGAGAGCAGGTATGCCGATTTGCTGATCGTAGATCCTGCGACAACATTCAATGGCGACAGGAAGGTGCCTTCGAAATTTGTAATGGAATTGTTGGCCGCAGCAGAGTGCCCTGTGCTTATTGCCCCTGAATACTTTGAAGAGGTAAACGAAGTTGTTTTTGCCTACGACGGCAGCAAGTCCTCAGCATATGCTATCAAGCAGTTTCAGTACCAGTTGCCGCACCTTGCCCACCGAAAGATCACTGTGTTGCATGTGTCTGAGCACGGCCATACGTCGAAGAGCTATAAAAAAGAACAGGGTTTATTCAAGGAGTGGTTGCAGTTCAATTTCTCCAATATTTCGTTCCTGGAGCTGGAAGGCGAACCCCGTGATATACTATTCGAGTATTTTATGGAGCAGGAGCAGCGCTACAATAAGATGTTGGTCACGGGCGCCTTCGGACGAAACCTGCTGTCTTCTTTCTTTAAGCCCAGCACTGCCGACCTGGTTTTGAAGGCCATTGATATCCCCATTTTTGTAAGTCACGTGAGCCGGTCATAAAGATATACTCAGTGCATGCGGAGAGCAGCTCCGCTATGTGTTACGCCTGGCGCCCGTTGTGTCGCCAGGCTTTATTGTTCCTTTTTTGGTACTTCGGTGGGGCGTGTTGCGGGCAAGGGGTCTTTGTTTGGGGCGATCTCCGGATGCGGCGTCGCGGGCTGCTTCTCGGGAGATCCGGGTTTAATTTCCGGCGTGTGTACCGGCTGTATCTCCGGGTTCTTTTGTGGCGTATCCATAGTTTGTTGACTTTCAGATAAAATTAGCCGCTACCGTGCTCCCGGCTGGTGATCAGTGTCACGTTTATCATTGATTATTGTCATGCCCCTATCCTGTAGAAGTGCATACTTTTGAACAGGTATTATTTTTGTGTATTGACAAAACGATTCGAATACCCAGCCATATATGCCCGAAAAAAGAAATAATCAGCCTGCGAAGCAGCCGGTAAGTAAGCGCCCGAGATTCAACTGGGTGTTCTATTTTATAGTGCTCAATGTGCTTGTCTTCTTCTTTTTTATTGGCAGAAACAAGCAGGGCATTGAGATTACCTGGCCTGCGTTTAAGAACGATATGCTGCTGCATCATGACGTGGATAGGGTTGAAGTGATCAATAAGGAAAATGTAGAAGTATACATAAAGCACGACAGCCTGAAGAAGCCAAGGTATCGCGATATTGCCGCTGAAAAAAATGAGTTCTCAGCTTCGCTGCCGCAGTATCACTTCCGCATCGGTTCGCTGGAAGTGTTTGAGCAGCATCTTGACCAGGCGGAACTGGGCTGGCCCGATTCCGAAAAGGTTGTTGTCACCTACACAACCAGGGAGAACTGGTGGTCGGGGATTGTGACCTGGCTGTTGCCGATAGGGTTCCTGCTGGTCTTCTTTTATTTTCTGCGCAGGGGCGCGGGCGGTGCAGCGCCGGGCGGCGGCTCCATCTTCGACTT
>CAYNGS010000695.1:0-2062 GCA_964396625.1 uncultured Flavipsychrobacter sp. | reverse complement strand
GGATGTGGTCGGGCACTACAGTGGAATTTGTATAGTTGATCTTATACGTGTGCAGCGTATAAGCACTTTCTGAAAGAAAATAATTTCCCCATGCAGCGCTGATATAGGAAGAACCCTCTTCGCCATTACCCACAACAGAGTCTGTGCCTCCTGCCCCTATGCCTGCTATTACCGCCTGTATACGTACAGCACCGCTGTCGCCGCCCCTGGGTAAAAATTTAAGCCATGCGGTAACGCTGTCTATCCTTTGCGTTACTGGGGTGCCACCCGAGATGGTTTCATGGGTGCCTGATACAGATATGGTCACGTTGTATAGCTGGTCATACACAACGCCAATTGATGAGCCGAAATTTCTGCTCATCAATTTGGCTGCATATACCCCGCCATGCGCAGACGCATCTTTGAAGGTTTGCGGTTTTATAGTGCACGATGGGCAAATGCCAGGCAGCGTGGCAAAATAATTACTGTCCACTGTATTCCAGCCCACCGGCGCCTGCAGCGAGGTAGATGTGCCTGAGCTAATGGTGCGCCATGTTTCCAGCCCGCCATTTACGAGTTGCCCGAATGATGTGGTGCAACCGGCGATTGCCATAATTGTAAATAGTGATTTCATAAGTTTGCATTTTTTTACATTGTTAGTTTAATTGCTGTTTGTTTAAGCCTGCGCTGTGCATGTTGGGCTCCCCGTACCTTCCCTACTTCTGTTCTGTTTTTGCCGACCTTGAAATTAGCGACGGGTCGTTTTTCCTATCTTTATGGGGTGGTGTGCCAATTTTCAAATCATCAGATTTGCCGTATTCAGCAGGGGTCATGTATCTTCCCTTATTGAATGGTTCCTTTTCCTCTTCTGGCACCACGCGGTGTGTGTTGGCCCATACGTCCTTTCTCACACCTGTAATCTGCCAGCTCACTTTAATACCTGGCTGATTGGTTTTAATCTCAAACGAGTTGCCACTTACTTCCTTAGACACTAGTGCCTGTGCAAATGTGCTTCCTATTACGGTAAGCTGGTAGCGGAAGTCTTTATTGAGAGCTTCAAAATAATCTGGCAGGGTCACTGTTGCCGTACCTGTCGCATCTGTCGTCACATTGCCGTTGTAGATATTCATCATATCGGGGCTCTCTACGAAGCTATGGCTCAGGTATTTATTTTCCGGGTCAAGAGGATGGTCTATCTTAAAAGTGCCGCTCAGCTTACTAAGCGCACCGTTCACATGCATTGCCCCATCGGAGTAAACACCGTACCTTACTGTTCCATCAAAGGCAGATCCATACACCCCATAACTATTGGTGGGTGTTGACGAATAGGAAGTGGCAAATCCGGCAACGCCTACAGAATAGACTCCATTGCCGTTGCCATCGCCCTCTACTCCCATAACCTGTGCTCCGGTAGAAGGAGCACCATTGTTTTCACCAATGCCATATACTCCGGTGTAATTGCCAACTCCTTCTACACCGGTCCCGTTATTATCACTCATAGACTTGATCGTTGTTGCCAGTATACCTACCCTGTTATTATTGTTTGGCCCATTGTATTCAAGGCGCATTATTCCGAAGGCACTTTGATAACCGGTACTAGCACTAGGCGATGCAGTTTGATTTATAAACAGTGCCTGTGTATCATTGGCAGATTTTATGGCTACCAATCCATGATTGGTCGTACCATAATTTATGCCTATCCGATTGCCGGCCGCAGAGTTTTGATAAATTATCGAGTTACCGATAGTAGCTGCCCCGGTAAATAAGGGCAAATAATTAGCAGTACCAGCGACTCCGGGCGGCGTAGCCGGGCTCCACGCGCTGCCGGTCCATCTCAATACCTGTCCGGAAGTTGGTGCTATGGTACTTACCGGACTGCCCTGAATTTTGACAACATTGGCTGCTGAATTGGTGCCTGATATATCTCCACCCATTATTGCGCTGTTAGCAAAGGCGGCGTAAGGTACGCTAACCAGTTGCTGCGAGCCCATGTCTACATAGCTGCTGCCACCTGTCGGGTCTATCTCCACCTGCAGGTATTTATTCCCGCTGCTCCACGTCACACTCGCCATGGTACCTACCA
>CAYNGS010000694.1:0-2067 GCA_964396625.1 uncultured Flavipsychrobacter sp. | reverse complement strand
GCTGCCCTGTTAAACGACCCCGTCGATGTTTTTCTGGACGGCGCGCATAACGTTTATATACCTGACAAACTTAACGGGTGTATCCGCAAAGTGGATGCCGGCGGTATCATTACTACAATTGCAGGCACCGGCACATCTGGTTACAGCGGAGATGGCGGAGCTCCCACACTGGCAGAATTAAATTGGCCTACTTTCGTATTTGTCGATACCGCATCAAAAATATATTTTACAGATTATCAGAACAACAGTATACGCGAGATAACTGAATGTATAGTCAGTATTACCCATCAGCCTTCGCCGGATACTGTTCTGGTCGGTTCCAACGCTATTTTTACGGTTACAACCCCTATCTCATTCCCCGCTTATCAGTGGCAGGAAGATCCGGGGACCGGCTTCGTAAACCTATCAAACGTTTGGCCATATAGCGGTGTCTTTACTGACTCTCTGACTATTCACAGCGCCTCAGCTTTACTTAATTCAACCCATTACCGGTGTGTGGTCACTAATGGATCCGCTTGCGTTGATACCTCTTCCTCTGCCATCCTGCTGGTTCATTCCGCCGCAGCTACCCACCAATTGAACGCAGATGAATTCAGGATTTTCCCAAATCCTGCCCATGACAATATCATAGTGAATGTCCCAACATCGCCTGTCGAGGGCGATATCGAACTCATAAGCGAGCTGGGAGACATCTTGATTCGCCAAAAAATTACTGGCTATAACACTACTATAAATTTAAACGGTTTGTCAGTAGGTATGTACATTATTAAGATCCGCTGCGACAACCAGGTCATATGCAGAAATGTTTTTAAAAATTGATCGGGTTCCGTCATTTTCAGTTATAAATCCTTGCGGTGTTTTTCGGCTCATTCTTTTATTTTCCGGTTAAAAAAATCTGGCCGGGCTACAACACGCTTTTTGGGGAATTTCCACCAGTATAACGATGCCTGAACCGGATATCCATCGCAGGTACTATCTTTGCTTCAAATTTTATTATTTTTGCCACAAAACACTTTTATGAATAAACCTCAGGAGGGAACTATTGGTTTGTATTTGGATTTGATGGAGAAGGTATTGACCGATTTTCATAGGTACGAATTAGGTGAAGCTCAATCAATTAGAAACATCACAAGTAATGAATTTAAATTCAAGATAATACGAGTGCTTGATTCCGTCATCAAATCAGCCAACAGCAGCCTGGGAATATATAAGGAGAAGAATTATTTAAAAGAGGACCGAATGGAGGGAAGAGACTGGCCGGTGAGGGCAGATACAATGGTTGGATTAAAGAGGTTGAGAAATATCAGGAACTGTGCCGAAGACATTATTGCCAACAACATACCGGGTGACTTTATCGAGACCGGCGTATGGCGCGGTGGCTCAACAATTTTCATGAAAGCTATTCTAAAGGCCTATAACATCACTGACAAAACTGTTTGGGTGGCAGACTCTTTTGAAGGACTACCTAAGCCAAACGAGGAAAAATATAAAGACGATAAAGGTGATATACACTACATTTTTAAAGAACTAGCGATCCCGATCGAAAAGGTGAAGTACAACTTTGAGAAATACGGCCTGCTGGATGACAAGGTGAAGTTTTTGAAGGGTTGGTTTAAGGACACAATGCCAACCGCCCCCATTGAAAAATTATCTCTTCTTAGGCTCGACGGAGACCTTTATGAGTCTACCATCGATGTGTTAAAATATTTATATCCCAAGTTATCGGTGGGCGGCTACCTGATCATTGATGACTACGCTTTACCCAACTGCAAGAGCGCCGTGGATGATTACAGAAAAGAACACAATATTACGGAGCAGGTTGAGGTAGTTGACTGGAGCGGCGTTTTCTGGAAAAAACTGAGGTAGCATTCGCATATGGTCATCTATTTGAACCCTGGTTGATTCCTTTTTGATCAAAACTCAAATTCTATCTGGCGGTATTGCTAATTATTGTTAATATACATGTGGCTAACAATCTGTTATAGCCTCATTCTATTAACTTTGTCGCCTATGCACGCAATGCTTTCGTTTCTTACCGGTAAAACAATATAATGGGAATTGTTTTCA
>CAYNGS010000693.1:0-2070 GCA_964396625.1 uncultured Flavipsychrobacter sp. | reverse complement strand
ACCACCTGGTACATCCCCAATACCGTGAACACAAAAAACAATATTAACTGTCGGTCCCGGTCAAGTTTTGGAATAAAGGAAAGTGGCCCGAAAAATTTTACAACAAGTAACATTATCAGCGCAAGCGCAATTATGGCGAGGCCTGCAAGTTTGCCCTGATAGGAAGACATGGGGTAAAGTGTGAAGTTTCTCATTTTAGTTACAGTTTATTTATACAAAAGTAAAGTAAACTTTACTTATAAACAAGTATTATTTACCTTTTTGTTTTTACAATTCTAATCCACTACTTGCTCTGGAGAATATATATAAATAAAAAATGGCCGCCATCAACGGCAGCCATTCTTTCAAAATGCAAGATGTTAGTATTAAGCGTTGTTTTCTTCTGTATTGTCCGTTGTAGGCGTTTCAGCTTCAGGTGCCGGTGTCTCGGCAACAGGTGCCGCTGCAGCAGGTGCTTCAGCAGTTTTCTTGGCAGCACCGCTGCCTCTGCGGCTACGGCGGGTTTTCTTGGCCGCTGCGGCTTCTGCATCCTTACCATATATTTCATTAAAGTCTACCAGCTCTATCAGGGCCATATCCGAGGCATCGCCCATACGGCGTGGCAGCTTTATGATGCGTGTGTAACCACCCGGGCGGCTAGCCACTTTATCGCCTATTACACCAAACAGTTCTTTAATAGCTTCCTTGTCCTGCAGGTAGCTGAACACTGTTCTGCGGTTATGCATAGTGTCTTCCTTGCTGCGGGTGATGATCGGCTCGGCATACACACGCAGCGACTTAGCCTTGGCCAAAGTAGTGGTGATACGCTTGTGCTCAATGAGCTGGCAAGTGAGGTTGGAAAGCAGCGCAGCGCGGTGTGAGGCGGTGCGGCTTAAATTTTTGATCTTGTCTCCGTGACGCATGACATTGTAGTTTTATTCCCCCATACCGTGTCAGGAATTATGGGGTACTTGGTTAAATTAAAAGTTAGAAGTCAAAAGCCTAAAGTCCCTAAAAAACTCCGTATTTATTTAAAGAGAAAGGCCAAAAGGAAAAACTTTCATGTTTTCACTTTTGACCTTTAACTTACTTAATCTTCTCCCCTGCGGAATTTATTGATGTCCATACCGAAGTGCAGACCACGTTCGTGAAGCACCTGCTCAATTTCAGACAGTGACTTCTGTCCGAAGTTGCGGAATTTCATCAGCTCTTCCTGGGTATACTGTACCAGTTCGCTCAGAGAATTGATCTTGGCTGCTTTCAGGCAGTTGAACGCACGTACCGAAAGCTCGAGGTCTTCCAGCGGTGTATTCAGCACCTTGCGCACCAGCAACGTCTCTTCGTCTACTATTGTTTCTTTTTCTTCGCGCTTGGTATCCAGCGATATATTCTCATCCGTGATGATCATCAGGTGCTGAATAAGGATGCGAGAGGCTTCCTTTACAGCTTCCTCAGGATGAATGGTGCCATCGGTAACCACTTCCATGATCAGCTTTTCGTAGTCAGTACGCTGCTCCACGCGGGTATTTTCAATGGTATATTTTACATTCTTGATCGGAGTGTAAATAGAGTCGATCGCTATCAGGCCCAGCGGCGCTTCTGCCGGGTGGTTCTCTTCAGCAGGAATATAGCCGCGGCCTTTGCCTATGTACAGTTCCATCTGGAAACCTGCACCTGGCTGCAAATTGCAGATAATAAGGTCTGGGTTCATTACCTGGAAATTAGGCAATGCCTCACCGATCATACCGGCAGTGAAAGTTTCCTTGCCCTTGATCTGGAGATCAATTTTTTCGCCTGCGAATTCTCCGAGGTCACCTACTGCCTTAAAACGAACTTGTTTCAGGTTAAGGATGATCTCTGTAACATCTTCAAGCACGCCCTTAAGGGTAGCGAACTCGTGATCAGCACCTGGGATCCGGATAGCAGTGATCGCGTAGCCTTCCAATGAAGACAGCAGCACACGGCGCAAAGCATTACCAATGGTAACACCATAACCGGGTTCTAGTGGGCGGAATTCGAACTGCGCTTCGAAATCAGTAGTTTTCTGAAGTGCTATCTTATCCGGTTTCTGGAAATTCAATATGGCCATAT
>CAYNGS010000692.1:0-2072 GCA_964396625.1 uncultured Flavipsychrobacter sp. | reverse complement strand
AGAAAGTCAAATTAACAATATGGGTCAAAAAGCAAATCCTATTGGTAACAGGTTGGGCATCATCCGCGGATGGGACTCAATGTGGTATGGCGAGAAAAAGGACTTCGGCCAAAAGCTGGTTGAAGATCACAAGATCCGCAATTACCTCAATGCACGTATCAATAAGGGCGGTATCTCCCGCATCGTTATCGAGCGTACGTTGGGCAAGCTGATCGTTACCATACACACTTCAAAACCTGGTATCATCATAGGTAAGGGCGGCACTGAAGTTGACCGTATCAAGGAAGAGCTGAAGAAGCTTACCAAGAAAGAAGACGTGCAGATCAATATTATGGAGATTCGCCGTCCTGAGCTTGATGCGATGATCGTGGGCGAAACAATTGCCCGCCAGATAGAAGGACGCGTAAGCTATAAGCGTGCTATTAAGATGGCTATCTCTACAGCTATGCGTATGGGTGCGGAAGGTATCAAGATCAAGGCGGGCGGTCGTCTTAACGGTGCAGAAATAGCGCGTTCTGAAGAATTCAAGCAGGGTCGTACTCCTTTGCATACGTTCCGTATGGATATTGATTATGCATCGGTATATGCCATGACCGTATATGGTAAAATAGGCCTGAAGATATGGATATGTAAGGGTGAGGTTTTGGGCAAGCGTGATCTGAATCCTAACTTCTCGGCAAATTCTGATAGCCGTGGCAACCGTCCTACCGGCGGCTTCCAGGGATCTGAAGCACGCGGTGGTGAAAGAGGTGATCGTGGTGATCGTCGCGGTGGCGAACGTGGAGAGCGTGGCGGCGGAGATCGCCGTGGCGGACCTGGTGGTGGTGATCGCCGTGGCGGAGGCCGTACCGGCGGAACAGGCGGAGGCCGTTCAGGTGGTGCAGGCGGAGCACGCAAATCGTAATAATATTGTTTTAGACTACTTCAATAAAAATTGTAACAATGTTACAACCAAAAAAATCAAAACATCGTAAAGCGCATAAAGGCAGGATCAGGGGCAACGCACAACGCGGGGCTATGGTTGCATTCGGTTCATTTGGCCTTAAGGCTATGGAGCCAAAATGGATCACTAACCGCCAGATAGAAGCAGCGCGCCAGGCTATGACCCGCCACATGAAGCGTGAAGGTAATGTGTGGATACGTATCTTCCCTGACAAGCCGATCACCCGCAAGCCTGCAGAAGTGCGTATGGGTAAAGGTAAAGGTAACCTGGAGTTTTGGGCTGCCGTTGTAAAACCAGGGCTGATCATGTTTGAACTGGATGGTGTACCTATGAAGGTGGCACAGGAAGCGTTGTTGCTTGCTGCGCAGAAGTTGCCGATCAGGACGAAGTTTGTGGTGCGCCACGACTACGCAGGAGCATAAAATCTGAATAAAGGAAAAGTCGAAAGGCTAATTACTAAATACTAATTACTAAGTAAAATGGCAAAAGTAAAAAAAGCGAAGGTTGATGATTATCGCTCGCTGGATAACGAAGCGCTGAAGGAAAAGATCAGCGACGAGGAAATGCGACTGAAAAAGACGAAATTCAGCCATGCAGTAAACCCGATCGAGAACCCGCTTTCTATCAAGACACAGCGCCGGGCAATAGCGCGTCTGAAAACTGAACAGCGCAAAAGGGAATTAGGTTTCTAATAAATTATATGTCAATTATGACGGTTGAAAGAAAAAGCAGGAAAACCCGTATAGGGGTAGTTAGCAGCAACAAGATGACAAAAACCATCACGGTTACTGTTGAACGTAAGGTGAAACACCCCATTTATGGAAAGTTTCTAAAGAAATCATCGAGCTTTCATGCGCATGATGAGCAAAACAATGCCGGAATCGGCGATGTGGTAAGAATTATGGAAACTCGCCCGCTGAGTAAGACAAAGCGCTGGCGCCTGGTAGAAATTATTGAAAAAGCTAAGTAACTCTTTAAGATGATACAACAAGAATCCCGGCTCAATGTAGCCGACAACAGCGGTGCCAAGGAAGTGCTTTGCATACGTGTGTTGGGCAATTCGGGACAAGATTACGCAGGTATCGGTGATAAGATCGTGGTAACTGTTAAGGATGCGCTCCCCGGTGGT
>CAYNGS010000691.1:0-2085 GCA_964396625.1 uncultured Flavipsychrobacter sp. | reverse complement strand
GTCCGTTCACAAACGGGGCCGTAGCGGAAGAAGAGTTTACCGCGTGCGGATTATGACAATCCTCGCACTCCACATGCTTAGTGTTCACCAGGGCTGGTTCCGTAGGGTCGTGCACTCCCGAATATCCGTACACGTTATGCTTATAGGTCTTTGTAAACTGCGCCTGTATATTTTTTCCGGCGACATTTCCGTTATGGCAGTTCATGCAATTGTCTTCTTCGTTCTGGTAGTTCATGAGCCGGCTTGCACCACCTGCGGTATGGGGAGCGTGGCAGTTCTCACATGCATTGTCTGCAACCGTAGTGTATGACGAGTGAAGCCATGGATTCGTGCCGGAGCCATTCCACGTTTTGTTAGAATTCTTGTGGCTCGAAGCGCCCCAGTAATTCCTGTCATGACAGCTAAAGCACAAAGCGGAACCCTGGTTGCTGGTGACGAGAAACTTATCGAAAGTATTGTCATGCGCATCGTGGCATGACGTGCATTGCATCTTATTGTTTTTGTCCAGTGACACTGGCTGCACTATACTTGATGGCGGTTTCAACTGTCCATCTGCTGCAGCAAGCGCTGCAGTGTATTGGAACGAGATGGGATGATCGTCCGATAGATTGGTCGTAAGGTTGCTTTTGCCGGTGGGCATCGTCGTCACCGCACCAAAACTAATAGTAGTAAATGGCTGGGCTATACTGCCCAGCGCTATTGTGCCGTCATGGCACGACAGGCACAAAATAGAGGCCCCATCCGGTTGTCCCGGCGATGCATCCATCGTAGAACTGGTGTATAGTGTGTACACAGACGCCGGAACATTTTTGTTCCAAAGAGGCCCTGCGCTGGTGGACTTATGAGGCGTGTGACAAAATATACACACCTCCGTTTCCCCGCTTGCCTTTATCGTGCCTGGGCCGCTCACCGAAAGATTATGTTTCGAATTGATAAGCGCCTGCCCGCGGGCGGCGCCCCACAGGAAGAGTAATATAAAAACTGCGACAATATTTATTAAATTTTTCAATTTAACCTCCATTAATAAGTTGAAATATTTGAACCCTTGAATTGTAGTTATCCGCTATATAGATATAGTTCTTCTCGTCGATAAATATGCCACTGGGCATCCAGAACTCACCTTTCTCGCGCCCCTGTTTTCCAAAATTATAGAGCAGGTTACCAGCCCTGTCAAACACCTGCACAACGTTGAACAGCGCATCCACAACATAAATGTTCCCGTATGTATCCGTGGCAATCCCCTTAGGCCTGGCAAGCGATCCGGTAGCATCTCCCGCCTCCCCGAATGAAGACACGAATGTCCCATCCTTGTTAAATATTTCGACCCTGAAATTCATCGCGTCAACCACAAAGGCATCTCCCGATCTGTCGATCCAAATAGAGGTTGGGTAGTTAAATTGTCCGTTTTCATTGCCGCGCGTACCTATCGTCTTGACCAGTGCTCCCTGCCTGTTCAGCACCGCAATGCGGTGCGCACCCGTTTCAACAACCCATATCTCATCGGTAACCGCAGAATATGCTACACCAGTAGGCTGCCGAAACTGAAGCGTATCATTCAGCGGCGCAAGTTTCTTCTTGTCCGCCCCAATCAGAAATACTTTATTTAACCGCGAATCTGAAAAAAGTATCTCTCCACCGGGTAAGGCACAAACGCCTACAAGGGAAGTGAAATAGTTCTCTTTTTTCTTAATGCAGCGCAATATCTCGGTCTTCTTCTCCTCAATGTTGAATATCGTCTGACCTCCCTGGTCCAGAACGCAAAAATCGGCAGGGCTTTTGGGCAATATTGCCACAGGCCGCACCAGTGTGCGCTGTTTGTTTTTTTTCACCAGGAACTCATAGACGCGCGTGACCGTATTCTGTTTTTTGTTTCCCTTACTCGCAGGATATTGGCTGACCCAGGCGATCGACGGGTCTTCTGTTTTCTTATTGTTCGAGGAATTATTTTGAGCTTGCGCATGATGCCAGCACACGAATAACATAAAAATGCCCGCACTTGCCGATCTGAATATATACGTGGAGCTCATTTTTATTTTATACATTACAAACAACCGAAAACAACTTTCCCATTTTAAATATTGTCAA
>CAYNGS010000690.1:0-2094 GCA_964396625.1 uncultured Flavipsychrobacter sp. | reverse complement strand
ATGGCGAGTTTTGTATTCAGCGATACGGCTGCTGTATTCTCGCATATTTCCATGCTCTGCACATGCCCGTTGGTAAAGCTCAGCGCCTTGCTGATCTTACGCACCCTTACGTTCAGCCAGTCCACTACATAAATGTTATCGTCTGCATCGGCAACCACATATTCAGGCAGATTGAACCTGGCAGTAACAGCCGGTCCGTTGTCTCCGCTGAACCCCGGAGTTCCTGTGCCCGCAATTGTACTCACCACTCCGGTTGCACCGACCTTTCGCACACGGTTATTGAAGCAGTCTGCTATCAATATTTCTCCATTGGCCCTAATAAAAACCGATGTCGGGTTATTCAGCGACGTTGCCGTAGCCTGTAGGCCGTCGCCGTTGAATCCGGATATGCCATTGCCGGCTATAGTATATATGTTGCCGGCTGTATTCACCATGCGAATCTCGCTGTTCAGCCCGTCGCATATATACACGTTGCCCGCCGCGTCCGTTGCCAGTCCGAAGACGAAGCCCAGCTTCGCCGCAGTGGCGGGCCCTCCGTCTCCGCTGCTACCGGGGCTGCCATCCCCTGCAAATGTGGTCACTGTGCCCGTTACGTCTATTTTTCTAACCACATAGTTATCCTGGTCACCCACATATACGTTGCCCGCTGCATCGGTGGCCACGCCTATCGTTTTCGAAAATTTTGCCAGCGTGGCAGGCCCGCCATCTCCTGCATACCCATAGCTGGTCGTTCCCGCAAACGTCGATATGGTGCCTGAAGTATTTACCATTCGCACACACGAGTTGGCCTCATCCGCGATGTATAGATTACCCGTTCCGTCAAAGGCGATACCCCAGTTCACATCCAGTTTGGCTATGGTGGCCGGCCCTCCGTCGCCGCCATAACCAGCCGTATTGGTTCCTGCAAATGTGCTGATGATGCCCGCCGGGTTCACCACGCGCACCCGGCTGTTCAGTTGGTCGCTTATGTATAGATTCCCCGCTCCGTCAAGGGCAAGGCAGCTTGGCGAGTCTAATTCTGCTGCGGTCGCCGCCATTCCATCGCCGCTGAACCCGCCAAAGCCGTTCCCGGCTATTGTGGTAACGATCTGGGCGCCCGAATGGCAGTAAAAAAGTAGTAGGAAACAGAGCGAAAGGCCTGCCAGCCGGAAGATAAGGTATAGGCACTTTTTCATAGCTCTATTTTGTACTAAAATAAGCGATTTTTCACATTGTCCGCAGTGTTTTTTTAAGAGTAAGTTAATACACCGGGAGCTATAGCCCAAAAAATTCCCCGCCTTATGATGAGACATCAGGTCCGGGGAATTAGTTTGATAAGAGAGGGCTTTTGCCCTGATAGGATTTGGTATTTATTTTCTTCTTTTCTTCGGCAGATTCAGTAAAGTATACTTCAAAGTTTCATTGGTGATCGGGGCATTACTTCGTTAGCTTATATCCAACCGTCAGGCGGAAATAAGGAGATGAAAGGGGGGTACTTATGTCATAGCCCCCTTTCATGATAGGGTTACTGGGGCTGATCTGGGTTAAAACATCAAATAACAGTCTGTTGCCCGGCTCGTAGCTGAAGCCAAGCATATATCCGGCTCTCAGTTGCGCTTTTTGCGAGGCTGTGAGTGGCCCGTTATAATTACTGATCGGGTTGCCGTTGTAGGTGATCATTTCGTTTACACCTGGCGTCACAGGTGCGGTTGTAGTGGTAATGGTCTCAGTGGCCGAGCGTTGTATATCCTTTACCGTCGTTGTGTTTTCTTTAATGCCTGTAACCTGGCTATATACTGCGCTCACACCTCCATATACCGATAGCTTCCTGCTTAAATTATACTTCAGCAGCAGCGGTATCTCAAATTCTGTATAACTGCCGCCGTGGTTGTATGACTTCACGATGGAATCATGACTCTGTGTTGCCGTATACGTAGTAGTCCAGGAATCGATATAGACGGTCGGGCCCACCGTATGCGATTTAATTTTTGACGGCCCGTCCTGTGTTACTATACCGTCCTCATTAGCTTTATAGTACGACTGGCTGCTGAATGCCTTAGACGAAAGGTTTGCATACTTCGCAGCCGGCTGCACCATTATCGACAGCTTTTTCGA
>CAYNGS010000689.1:0-2095 GCA_964396625.1 uncultured Flavipsychrobacter sp. | reverse complement strand
ACGTTAAAGGCTCGCGGTCGTGGCTTGGCGTCGGTAGCTTTCGTTTTCAGCCCGGCGAGGTAGCCAAGATATTTACTGCAATGGCGCTTGCAAAGTTCCTGTCTCTGCCCGAAACCAACTTCAAAACACTTAAGGACAGGCTGCTTGCAGTGGCCATTGCTCTGACACCCGCTGTGTTGATCCTGCTGCAAAAGGAGACCGGACTTGCGCTTGTCTACTTCTGTTTTTTCCTCGTTATGTACCGGGAGGGATTACCCAACATTGTCTTGGTTATTGGTTTTTCGGTTGTAGCGCTGGTTTTAGCGACTTTACTAGTAGAACGAAAACTGCTTTTTGTTTTGCTCACTGCTTTGGCTCTGCTGATTGGATTGCTTATGCGCCATACTCTGCGCAGACGGGTGGGGCAACTCTTCGTATTGATTGGTATCTGGCTGTTATGTATCCTGTTCTCACAGGTTGCTGTGCCCTTTGCTTTCAAACATGTGCTGCAGCGCCACCAGATAGACCGTATTTATTCGACGCTGGGCAAAGAAGTACCGGATGAATATGATAAGACCATGGTGGCCGGTGAGGAGAAAAAAGGCAACAGCTCTGAGTACAATGTGCTGCAATCCAAGATCGCCATAGGGTCAGGCGGATTTTGGGGCAAAGGCTTCCTCAATGGCACGTCGACCAAGAACCAGTTCGTGCCTGAGCAAAATACAGACTTTATTTTTTGTGCCATTGGCGAGCAATTCGGATTTGTGGGCAGTGCAGTGCTGGTTATTTTATATATCTCGTTAATGCTACGTATAGTATTTATTGCAGAGCGGCAACGGTCTGTCTTTACAAGGGTTTATGCCTATTGTGTGGCTTCCATACTATTTTTTCACTTCGCGGTCAATATATCCATGACCATTGGTCTGATGCCTGTTATCGGCATTACGCTGCCGTTTCTAAGCTACGGGGGCTCTTCGCTGCTGTCGTTTAGTATTCTCATTTTCATATTGGTACGGCTCGATGCCGACCGTCAAGCCCTGATACGTTAACTTTGCAGCATGGCGAAAGTTTTTCCACTGTCCGAGGGTGTTTTTACGGTTGGCCACGACAAGCATTTTGTGCCATTTGACACGGTTAAAGACGAACTCAACGACCGATCCACGGGGTCGCTGCTCGTAGAAGTTCAGCCTTTCCTGGTCGTGACAGACAGGGATGTGATCATATTTGATACTGGCCTCGGGTTTCGTAATAATGAGGGAGTTTTGCGGATACACAGCAACATTCGTGAGCATGGATATGAGCCGGGCGATGTAACAAAAGTACTGTTGTCGCACCTTCATAAAGACCATGCAGGCTGCATGATATATGCCGAAGATAACGGCATGATAAAGACGACGTTTCCCAATGCCGGTTACTATATTTACCGGCCTGAAGCAGACTATGCATTGAAAACCGGACTGCCGTCCTATCACATTGAAGACATTGAGCCGCTGCTGGCCACCCCGCAGGTAAAGTGGCTTGATGGCGAGCAGGGCATGATCGACGGTTATATAAGCTTCACACACTCTGGCGGGCATTGTCCGCAGCATGTGGTATATCTTATTGACGATGGCGTGGATAAGATATTCTATGGAGGCGATGAGGCGCCGCAGTTAAAGCAAATGAAGATGCGATATGTGGCCAAGTATGATTACGATGGAAAGAAAGCAATGGAACTCAGGGCTCAATATGCAGCGAAGGGCAGGGCAGAGGGTTGGAAATTCCTGTTCTATCACGATGTGAAAAGTGCTGTGTCTACCCTTTGAACACTGTCACCCGGCAAAGCGCATTGATGTTTCAATAACCGTTTCTCCGGTAAGGCCGCCCTCCGTTTCGCCGCTGTTCCAGGCGCTTCATCAGCATCTGTTTAAACTCACGTTCTGCCTTGTACAAGTCAGCAAGCTGCTGGGGCGAGATGATCTTTAGAAAACGGTCGTTGTATTTGCGTTTTATCTCGATGACCTGCTGCTGGTAATCCAGGTTGTCATCAATGAACTGCCTTGAGGTGGCATCGTCGGCCTCATCAGGATTAGTGTCTTTGTACTTCTTAAAAAATGAAGCACGTGTATCCCTTATT